>JACXUW010000042.1 GCA_014763705.1 Micrococcales bacterium
CCACCCGCCACCTCGACGCGTTCGAGTACCTGCGCCGCGAGAACGCGCACTTCACGATCCACGCCGGCGAGGCCTTCGGGCTCCCGTCCATCTGGGAGGCCATCCAGTGGTGCGGCGCCGACCGGCTCGGCCACGGCGTGCGCATCGTCGACGACGTCACGGTCGCCGAGGACGGCACCGTGTCGCTCGGGCGGCTGGCCGCCTACGTGCGCGACCGGCGCATCCCGCTCGAGATGTGCCCCACCTCCAACCTCCAGACCGGTGCCGCGGAGTCCATTGCCGCGCACCCGATCTCGCTGCTCAAGCGGCTGCGCTTCCGGGTCACCGTCAACACCGACAACCGGTTGATGAGCGGCACCTCGATGTCGCGTGAGATGCAGCTGCTCGTCGACGAGGCCGGCTGGACCCTCGAGGACCTGCGCTGGGTGACCATCAACGCGATGAAGTCCGCGTTCCTGCCCTTCGACGAGCGGCTCGAACTGATCGAGCACGTCGTCAAGCCCGGCTACGCCGCGCTCGGCGCCTGACCCGCCCCCCTCTTTCCCGACTTATTGCACGTCGCCCACCTCGAGGGGTCCGAAAAGGCCTCTCGGAGGTGGGCAATCTGCAATAAGTCGGGTCAGGCGAGGGGGTCGGCGCCGACGACGCGGCGGCGCAGGGCGTCCTCGCGGGCCAGCCGCTCGGTGTCGCGGCGACGGCGCTCGGCGATGACGGCCGCGAGCACGTACTCGGGGTGGAACCCGGCCGGCGGGGGCGGGGCGACGAAGCGCAGCACCTCGGTGAGCAGCTCGCGGCCGATGGCGTCGCGCGACCCCGGCGCGAGGCTCGCCGCACGGGCGAGGAACTGCCGCACCGTCACCGTGAGACCGGCCGGCAGGGCGGCGACGTCGGCCGAGACCGCCCACGCGGCCAGCGGCGGCGGCATCTGCGGCGGGGGGAGCAGCCGCATCCGGGAACGCTGGGTGACGACGTAGGTGCCGGCGGCGAGGTCGCCGAGCCGCTTGCCGCGGGCGTTGACGACCGAGCTGACGAGCGGCGGGATGCCGGACAGCAGCCAGATCTCGACGAACCCGACGAGGGCGCGGGTGATGGCGTGCCGGACCGTGATCGGGCCGCCGTCGTCGCGCACCACCCGCAGCCCGAGGGCCAGCTTGCCGAGGGTGCGGCCGCGGGTGAGGGTCTCGACGGTGGCCGGGAAGGCGACGAGGACGAGCACGGTGGCGACGAGGCCGACGGCGGTGGCGACGGCGTCGCTCGTCTGCGCGGTGAGCCAGCCGACCCCGAAGGCGACCCCGACGAGCAGGACGATCTCGACGGCGACGTCGATGAGCCCGCTGACCGCCCGGACCATCGTGCCGGCGACGGGCAGCTCGACGGCGACGCCCTCTCCGGTGACGACGTCCTCGGAGGCGTACGCCCGGTACGGCTGCCCGGTGCCCCCGCTGCTCTCCACGGCGACAGGCTAACCGGGCCCGGTCCCCGACGTGGTCACCTAGGCTGAGCCGGTGGACCTCGACGCCTACGTGGCCGCCCACCAGGCCCAGTGGAACCGGCTCGAGACGCTCGTCGCGCAGCGCCGGCACACCGGTGCCGAGGCCGACGAGCTGCTCGACCTCTACCAGCGCGTCTCGACCCACCTCTCGGTCGTCCGCTCGGCCAGCCCGGACCCTGCGCTCGTCGCCCACCTGTCCTCGCTCGTGGCCCGCGCCCGGTTCGCGACGGCCCGGCGTCGGGGCGGGTCGTGGCGCACCGTCCTCACCTTCTTCACCGCGACCTTCCCCGCCGGGCTCTACCGGCTGCGCTGGTGGTGGGTCTCGACGGCGCTGGCCAACGTGGCCCTCGCGTTCGTCGTCGGCTGGTACGCCTACCTGCACCCCCGGGTGTGGACCTCGCTCATGACGCCGCAGCAGATCCACCAGTTCGTCGACACCGACTTCGAGAGCTACTACAGCGAGTGCGCGCACCTCGACTTCACCGGGCTGGTGTGGACGAACAACGCGTGGGTGGCGGCGCAGGTCATCGCGATGGGCATCTTCGGGCTACCGGTGCTCTTCGTCCTGGCGAACAACGTGGTCAACGTCGGGGTCGCCGGTGCGCTGATGGCGTACCACGACCGCACCGCCCTGTTCTTCGGGCTGATCCTCCCGCACGGGCTCCTCGAGCTGACCGCGGTCTTCGTCGCGGGCGCCGTCGGGTTGCGCATCTTCTGGGCGTGGCTGAGTCCGGGCCCCCTGCCCCGCGGACGGTCGCTCGCCCACGAGGCGCGCACGGGGACCGGGGTGGTCGTGGCCTCCCTCGACTCCGGTGTGGGACTGGCCAACCCCGACCTCGCGGCCTCCTACCGCGGAGGCACGAACTCGTGGTTCGACCCCTATGGCCAGCACGCCGCCGGACCGGTCGACCTCACCGGGCACGGCAGCGCGGTCATGGGCGTCATGGTCGGCGACGTCGACGCCCAGTCGCCGTACGGGATGGCCCCGGGCGCGCGGTGGATCGCCGCGCGGATCTACGACGACGCGGGCAACGCGACCCTCTCGGCCATCCACCAGGCCTTCCAGTGGGTTCTCGACCCCGACCACGACCCGACCACCGACGACGCCCCCGACGTCGTCAACCTCTCGTGGGCACTCGGCACGGGCGCGGGGTGCGACCTCAGCGTCCAGCCCGACCTCGCCGCCCTGCGGGCCGCCGGCATCCTCCCGGTCGCGGCGGCCGGCAACTTCGGCCCGGCCGCGGGGTCGAGCGCCAGCCCGGCGAACTACCCCGAGGCGCTGTCGGTCGGGGCGGTGACCGCCACGAACACCCAGTGGATGTTCTCGAGCAGCGGCCCGTCGACCTGCGGCGGCCGGAGCCGGGTCTTCCCGGACCTCGTCGCCCCCGGTGTCAACGTGCTGGCCACCGACCAGTACGGCTCGTACTCCTACGTCGACGGCACCTCGGTCGCCGCCCCCCACGTCTCCGGCGCCGCCGCCCTGCTGCTCCAGGGACGGCCGACGCTCACCCCGGACGCCCTCGCGGCCGCGCTGACGAGCACCGCGCAGGACCTCGGCACCGCCGGACCCGACGACGTGTTCGGCGCCGGCCTCGTCGACGTCGCCGCCGCCGACGCCACGCTGGGGACGGTCGTCGTGCCGGTCGGCGACTTCCGGCTCCGGGCCGACCCGAGCCGCCTGCTCGTGGTCCCGTGGCGGACGGCCGGCACCCGGCTGCGCATCATCCCGAGCGGCGGCTTCACGGCCACGACCACCCTGACGCTCGAGGGCCTCGCGCCCACCGAGGCCCGCTGGTGGTTCACGCCCGAGCAGGTCGGGCCCGGGCGGTGGGCGTCGAGCCTGCGCATCCAGGCCCTGTCGGGGCTCGCGCCCGGCCAGCACCGTCTCACCGTGCGGGCGACCGGAGGTGGTCGGGACCACACGGTCGCGGTCACCCTCCTCGTCGTCCGGGCACCGCGGGCGCCCCTGCGCTGAGGGGCCGCTCCGGCCGGACACCCGCCGGGCTCAGCGCCTCGGGATGACGAGGGCGACGCGGGCGCCGCCGCGCCTGCCGTGCCCGGCGACGAGGCGGCCACCGGCGGAGCGGGCGATGCCCTGGACGATTCTCAGACCGAACCCGGTCTGCGAGTATGCGTCCCGCAGCTGTGACGAGACGTCCTGGCCCGTGCCGACGTCGTCGAAGAGGGCCGCCTGCCCCTCGTTGATCGAGGCGATGAGGTCGTCGGACATGCCGGACCCCGCGTCCTCGACTCCCACCTCGACCGTGTCGCCACGCACCTCGCTGAAGAGGCAGATCCGGTCTCCCGGACGGGTGTAGCGCACGGAGTTCTCGACGAGGGTGTCGAGCGCCGCGCGGAGCCGCTCCGGGTTGACCGGGACGCTGCGGGCCTCCGTGCGCACGACGAGGTCGCGCTCGACGACGACGGCCCACCGTCGCCGGACGTCCTCGAGCAGGCCGGCCGGGTCCGCCGGGACGTCCGGGGCGCCGAGGTCGAGGGACACCGCGCGGACGAGGCGCTCGGAGAGCCGGGTCAGCTGGTCGAGCTCCTCGCGCACCGTCGTCAGGTCCTCGCGACGCGCGTCGTCGACCTCGCTGGCCGCGAGGTGGTCGACGTACCCCCGGGCGATCGTCAGCGGGGTGCGCAGCTCGTGCGAGGTCATCCGGCCGAGCCGCTCCCGCGCACTGGACCGGCGCCGGTCGGCCCGGGCCAGGACCTCGGCCGCCTCGATCGCGGCATCGCGCCGGCGGACGTGGTAGGTGACCACGGCGGCCAGGACGACCGGGGTGACGACCTCGATCATCTCGACGGCCGGCAGGTCCCCACGGTCGACGCGGGGGAACATGATGACCGCCGCGACGACCGCGAAGGCCACCACCGAGGTCACCGTGCGGACCACCGGCCAGGCACCGAAGCCGTAGAGGACCGCGAACGAGAGGATGACCAGCTCGATGGCGGCGAGCTCGACCGAGGGCACGAGCAGCATGAAGAGCCCGCACACGACGAGGATGCCCAACCAGAGCAGGAACAGGCCGCCGGCCCGGTGGGGGTCACGCCTCCGCGACGCAGTACCCGACACCACGGACGGTCTCGATCATCGTCGGGTTCGCGATCTTCGTGCGCAGCCGCCCGACGCACACCTCGAGGACGTTGCTCCCGGGGTCGAAGTCGTAGCCCCAGATGTCCTTGAGCAGCTCCTCGCGGGTGCAGACGTCGCCCTCGCGCCGCAGCAGGTAGGCGAGGACCGCCGACTCGCGCTCACTGAGCGAGCGGTCACCCTGCGGGGTGTGCAGCACGCGGCGCCGGGTGTCGAGGCTCAGGTCGCCGTGGACGAGGTAGCGGCCGGACTCGGCGACCGAGCGGGGGACCCCGAGGTGCCGGTTGACGCGGGCGAGGAGCTCGGCGGTGACGAACGGCTTGGTGACGAAGTCGGTGGCGCCCTCGTTGATCGCCTGCACGCGGGTGCCCACGTCGCCGACGCCGGAGAGCACGACGATGGGCGGCGGGTCGTCGAGCTTCTGGATCTGGCGCAGGACGGTCAGCCCGTCCATCCCCGGCATCACGAGGTCGAGGAGCACGAGGTCGACCGTGCGGCTGCGGACCGTCTGGCAGGCTTCGGTGCCGTCCGCTGCGGAGAGCGGCCGGTGACCGGCAGCGACGAGGGTGCGGCTGAGCAGGGTGCGCAGGCGCACCTCGTCGTCGACGATGAGAATGTCAGCCATCCCCTGCTGCCTCTCATGACGTGTTCGTGACGTGAGGTTAACGGTCGGATGAGCCGCGCGTAAGCCTTTTCTGAGAATTGGCCGCCCGCTCTGGCGCGTCCCCCCAGCGGGGGGCAGGGTGGGTGTCGAGCCACGGGGAGAGACGTCCGGGCACTGTGCCCGGCCGACGGTCACGGCGACCACCCTGCATCGAGGGCGAGGCCCCTCGATGGTCGCCGTGACCGGCTCCGCGAGCGCCTCCGCGCGCCCTCGTGCGCGCCCTCCCCGGGGTCGCCGGTGTGAGCCACGAGACTGCGCCGTCGCCACCACCCGGAGCACACTGGGGGCATGGCCGACGACGAGCTCTCGAGCAGGTCGGGCCACGACCCGCAGGGGTCGGCCCGGATGGTGGTGGCCGCCCTGGACGGCTCCTCGCACGAGGCGGCGGTGCTCGCCTGGGCGAGCGCCTTCGCCGTGCGCCACCACGTGGCGCTCGAGCTCGTGCACGTCGTGGACGTGGGGGTCTCGCTGACGCCCTACGCCGTCATCGCCACCGAGGCGCCGTGGTTCGGCGAGCAGCTCGAGGCGAGCACCCGAGCGCGCCTGGAGCAGCTCGCGGCGACCGTCCGGACGAAGCACCCCGACCTCGAGGTGCGGGTCCGGACCCCCTTCGGGTCGCCGTCCGGCGTCCTGGTCTCCCTCTCGGAGCGCGCCGCGGCGGTCGTCGTCGGCGCCTCCACCCACGACCGACTGGAGCGCCTGGTCCTCGGCTCGACCGCGCTCGCGGTCGTGGCCCACGGGCACGGCACGGTCGTCGTCGTGCCCGAGTCGCTGCCGCCGGTGGAGCCGCACCGGGTGGTCGTCGGAGCCGACGGCAGCGACGCCGGGGGGCGTGCCCTCGCCGCGGCGGTCGAGGAGGCCGCGACGGTCGGCGGAAGCGTCACGGCCGTCACCGCCTGGACCCTCGAGATCGAGGACGGCGTCGTCGTCACCGAGCCGGGCAGCGCCCGGTGGGCGCGGGTCGAGAGCCGCCTCGCCGAGGCGACGCGCGGGGCCCTCGAGGCCGCCCGCGCCGCACACCCCGACGTCGCGGTCGACGTCCTCGTGCGCAACGAGAAGCCGGCCACCGCGCTGCTCGCCGTCGCCGCCGAGCGGGGCGCCGACCTCGTCGTCGTCGGCCGCCGGGGACGCGGCGGCTTCACGGGCCTGCTCATGGGCAGCGTGAGCCGGACCGTCGTGCAGCGCTCGAGCGTGCCGGTGGCGGTCGTCCACTGACCGCCCGGGCGCTCAGCCCATCGCGGCCCGCACGAGGGGTGCGAAGCCGTCGCGGTAGCCCGCGCGGGTCGGGTGGTAGATGTCGAGCAGGCCGGTCCTCTTGCCCCAGACGAACGGGGTCGGCGCACAGACGTCGTGCCCGGTGAAGGCCGGCACGGGGTCGAGGTAGGTGAAGCCGGCGGCGGCCGCGCGCGCCGCGACGACGCGGTCGAGGTGGGCTGCGACGTCGTCGAGCAGCACCGACTCGCGGCTGTTGACGCCGCTCGCCTGGCTACAGGAGACGTCGGTCCCGAACGGCTTCGGGTAGCCGACGACGATGACCTCGGCGCCCGGGGCGCGCGTGCGGATGTCCGCGTACGTGGCGTCGAGCTTGGCCGGCAGCTGCGTGTCGATCTTCCGGTTGACCGAGGAGACGGTGGCCCGGCAGAGCGGCTCGTCCCAGGTGCTGAAGCACGAGAGGATGAGGTCGACGAACCCGACGTCGTTGCCGCCGATGCTGACCGTCACGAAGTCCGTCGCGGGGGAGAGCGCTGCCGTCTGGCCGCCCGTGACGTCGCCGGTCTTCGCGCCGGAGCAGGCCCGGAAGGACAGGCTCGTGTTCGGCCGGGCCTTCGCGACGAGGGGGGCGTACGCGAGGCTGCTGCGGTAGCAGGAGAGGCTGAGGTCGGGCCAGCCGGTGCCGTTGCCGGCGGCGTACGAGTCGCCGAGGGCGACGTACTGGTCGGGCTCGGCAGCGGCGGCGGGCAGGGCGACGCCGGCGACGACGAGGGGGAGCGCGGTGAGCGCCGCGAGGGCGGACCGGAGGCGGGGACGAGCGGACAACGGGCACTCCTTCGTGCGGTGTCGCGGGCGGTCGCGCCGCCCCGGGCACCTCACTGTCGCCCCGGTCACCTCACCCCGCAACCGGGGTGAACGGCCAGCCCTCGACCATCCCGGCCGGACGACCCGGCTCGAGGTAGTGCTCGTGGCCGAAGACCGCGGCGAAGATCTCGGGCGGCATCGCGAGCATCATCCCGACGTCGCTCGTCTGGCTGGCGTGCGCGGAGAGCGCGGCGCGCTTGCGCTCGATCCGGTCGGTGACGTCGACCCGCCAGTGCAGCTCGGCCTCCGGGGTGCCGATCGGGTTGCCGTCGTCCATGGGGCGGTCGGGGTCCCAGTCGTCGTCGCGACCGGCGGCCCGGGCCGCCTCGTACATGCGCCGCATCGCGTCGCGGTTCATCGAGGACTCGAGGACCCTCGGGCGACGTGCCGCGAGCTCCGCGGCCCGGTGGAGGACCCGGTGCACCTGGACGTGGTCGGGGTGTCCGTAGCCGCCGTGCCAGTCGTAGCCGACGAGCACGTCGGCGTCCTCGTCGTCGAGGACCTCGACGACCCGGCGCGCGGCCTCGTCGACGTCGGCGCCGGTGAAGGCGCCGTCGTGGCCGTTCTGCTCCCAGCCGGTCATCCCGGAGTCGGCGTAGCCGAGCCACTCGACCCGGTGCAGCCCGATCGCAGTGGCCGAGGCGGCGAGCTCGCGACGGCGGCGGTCGACGACGGTCTCACCCGGGGCGAGGTCGTCGGGGGCGGTGCCGTGGTCGCCGTTGGTCGCGACGACGAGGACCACCCGGTGCCCCTCGTCGACCGCGCGGGCCATCGTGCCGGAGGTCTGCGAGGCCTCGTCGTCGGGGTGGGCGTGGAGGAAGACGATCGTCGACACGTGCCCATCATGCAGGCCGGGTCCGTCACTCCCTCGGTCGGGCGGCCGGCGGGGTGGCCCGCGGCGCACGCGTGGTGGTGCGCCCGGGGTCGCCCGCGGATCGCGCGCACGCAACCCCCACACGGGCCCCACGAGTCCCTACGGTGTCTCGTGGTTCCGGCCGACCGACCGGAGGACCCGGGGGAACGAGGAGGTTTCCATGAGTGCCACCGAGATCGGGGACGACGGCCCGCGCGGCGAGGTCGTCGACCACGACACCGTCCCACCTGCGAACAAGGGGCTGCTCGCCGTCGCCGGCGTCCTGCTCCTCGTGCCGGTCGTCGCGCTGCTGTGGGTCGGCAGCTACAGCCGGGTCGAGCCTCGCCTCTGGGGCTTCCCGTTCTTCATCTGGTACCAGTTCCTCTGGGTGTTCCTCTGCTCGGCGATGACGTACACCGCGTACCGGATCGTGCTCGTCGCGAGACCGCACCGGCCGATGACCGAGACCACCGACGAGCGGACGGAGGGCCGGTCGTGAGCGGCGTCGACGGCGCCGCCCTGGCCGTCCTCGCCCTCCTCTTCCTCCTCGTCACCGGGATGGGCTTCTGGGCCACCCGGTGGCGCCGACCGACGTCGATGGAGTCGCTCGACGAGTGGGGCCTCGGCGGCCGCTCCTTCGGCACGTGGATCACGTGGTTCCTGCTCGGCGGCGACCTCTACACCGCCTACACGTTCGTGGCCGTCCCGGCGGCGATGTTCGCCGCGGGAGCGGTCTCCGGCTTCTTCGCCGTGCCGTACACGATCGTGCTCTACCCGATCATCTTCGTCTTCATGGCGCGGCTGTGGTCGGTGAGCCACCGCCACGGCTACGTCACGACCGCCGACTTCGTGCGGGGCCGCTTCGGTTCCCGCGGGCTGTCGCTCGCCGTGGCCGTCACCGGCTTCCTCGCGACGATGCCGTACATCGCGCTGCAGCTCGTCGGCATCCAGGCGGTGCTCGAGGTGATCGGGCTCGGCGGCGGGAGCAACGTCCTCGCCAAGGACGCGCCGCTGTTCATCGCCTTCGCCCTCCTCGCCGCGTACACGTACTCGAGCGGGCTGCGTGCCCCGGCGGTCATCGCGTTCGTCAAGGACACCCTGATCTACCTCGTGATCATCGTGGCGATCGTCTACCTGCCGACCAAGGTCGGCGGCTGGGACCACATCTTCTCGGCGGCCCAGGAGAAGATGGCGAAGCCGAACGCGGTGGACGGGAAGCCGACCGGCGCGTTCGTGCCGGGCGCACAGGCGCACTGGGCGTACGCCACGCTCGGCCTCGGGTCGGCCCTCGCCCTGTTCATGTACCCGCACTCGGTGACCGCCAGCCTCTCGGCCAAGAGCCGCAACACCATCCGGCGCAACGCCTCGATCCTGCCGGCGTACTCGTTCGTGCTGGGCCTGCTCGCCCTCCTCGGCTGGGTCGCCATCGCCGCGGGCACCAAGCCGATCGGCCTGGACGGCAAGCCGAACGCGCAGCTGGTCATCCCGCAGCTGTTCGAGGACTCCTTCCCGTCCTGGTTCGCCGGCATCGCCTTCGCGGCGATCGCCATCGGGGCGCTCGTGCCGGCAGCGATCATGTCGATCGCGGCGGCGAACACCTTCACCCGCAACATCTACAAGGAGTGGATCAGGCCCCACGCCACGGTGCAGGAAGAGGCCCGGGTCTCGAAGGTCGTCTCGCTCGTCGTCAAGGCGTTCGCCCTCGTCTTCGTGCTCGTCCTCGACAAGCAGAACGCGATCAACTTCCAGCTGCTCGGCGGGATCTGGATCCTCCAGACCTTCCCGGCCGTCGTCCTCGGCCTCTACACCCGGTGGCTCCACCGCTGGGCGCTCGTCGCCGGCTGGGCGGTCGGGATGGTCTACGGCACGTGGGAGGCGTGGAACGTCGCCAACCCGCGCGGCGGGGTCGAGCACTTCGGCGGCTCGCTCGCGCAGATCCCGGTCATCGGGCAGATGGGCTACATCGCGATGACGGCGTTCGTCCTCAACCTGCTCGTCGCGGTCGTCGGCACGCTCGTCCTGCGCGCGACCCGGACGCCGGCCGGCGAGGACGAGACGATCCGCGGCGACTACTTCGCCGACGAGGGCGACCCGCGGGTCCAGAAGGTGCTCCAGCCGCTGCACCAGGAGGCCCCCAACCCCTGACCCCCACCGGGCGGCGGGCACGGGCCGGGGTTCGTGCCCGCCACCGGCGTTGGCAGGATGGGCGCATGCAGCCCACCCCGCCGTCCCGGCTCGTCGAGCTCGCCCAGGCCCACGGGGTGGCCACCGACTACTGGGACTGGGTGGGTCAGCACGTCACGGTGTCGGCCGACTCGATCCGCGCGGTCCTCGCGGCGCTCGGGGTCGACGCCGCGGACGACGCGGCCGTCGAGTCCGCCCTCGCCGAGCACGCCGACGCGCCGTGGCGGCGCACGCTGCCGCCGACCGTCGTCGTCCGGGCCGGGCGCGGCGGCCGGGTGCCCGTGCACGTCCCGGCGGGCTCGGGGGTCCGGCTGCACGTCGAGCTCGAGGACGGCGGTCGGCGCGAGGCGGAGCAGGTCGACCGGTGGGTGCCGGACCGCGTCGTCGACGGCGCCCCGGTGGGGGAGGCCACCTTCGAGGTGCCCGTCGACCTCCCGCTCGGCTGGCACCGGCTCGTCGCCGACGTGGACGCCACGCCGCTCGACCCGACGACGACGGCGGCGACCCTCGTCGTCACCCCGGAGCGCCTCGAGCTGCCCGAGCCGGTCGCCTCGCAGCGCGTCGTCGGCCTGATGGCCCAGCTGTACCAGGTGCGCTCGGCCCGGACCTGGGGCGTCGGCGACCTGCGCGACCTCGCCGACCTCGCGACCTGGGCGGCCGCGGCCCACGACGCCGACTTCGTCCTCGTCAACCCCCTGCACGCCGCCGAGCCGGTCGTGCCGATGGAGCCCTCGCCCTACCTGCCGACGACGCGGCGGTTCGTCAACCCGCTCTACCTCCACGTCGAGGACGTCCCCAAGGTGGCCTCGCTCGACGCCACGGCGCACCGGCGCTACCTCGCCCTCGCGGCCCGCGGGCGTGCGCTGTCGACCGGCGACGGAGCGGACCGCATCGACCGCGACGCGGCGTGGACGGTCAAGCGCGAGGCGCTGCGGCTCGTCCACGACGCGGGGCTCACCGGCTCGCGTGCCGCCGCGTTCGCCGCGTACTGCGCTCGCGAGGGCGAGGGGCTGGAACGGTTCGCCACGTGGTGCGCGCTCGCCGACGTGCACGGGCTGCCGTTCACCGCGTGGCCGGCCGACCTCCAGGAGCCGGACGGTCCGGCGGTGCAGGCGTTCGCGGCGGAGCACGCGGACGACGTCGACTTCCACCGCTGGATGCAGTGGCTCCTCGAGGAGCAGCTCGGGTCCGTGCAGCGGGAGGCCCGCGCGGCGGGGATGTCGCTCGGGGTCGTCCATGACCTCGCCGTCGGGGTGCATCCCGTCGGTGCCGACGCGTGGGGGCTCGGCGACGCCCTGGCCCGCGGGGTGACCGTCGGGGCGCCACCGGACCAGTTCAACCAGCTCGGGCAGAACTGGAGCCAGCCGCCGTGGCGCCCGGACCGGCTCGCCGAGCTCGGGTACGCGCCCTTCCGCGACATGGTGCGCACCGTCCTGCGCGACTCCGGTGGCCTGCGGGTCGACCACATCCTCGGGCTGTTCCGGCTGTGGTGGATCCCGACCGGCGGCTCGCCGGCCGAGGGGACCTACGTCTACTACGACCACGAGGCGCTGGTCGGCATCCTCGTCCTCGAGGCCCAGCGCGCGGGCGCGGTCGTCATCGGGGAGGACCTCGGCGTCGTCGCGCCCAACGTGCGCGACGTGCTCGTCGAGCGCGGGCTGCTCGGCACCTCCATCCTCTGGTTCGAGTGGGACGGCGACACCGTGCGTGCACCGGAGGCGTACCGCGACCTGTGCCTCTCGTCGGTGACCGTGCACGACCTGCCGCCCACCGCGGGCTACCTCACGCTCGAGCACGTCGCCGTCCGGGAGGCGCTCGGGCTGCTGACCCGTCCCGTCGAGGAGGAGCGCGCCGTCGAGGAGGCGGCGATCGGGCGGGTCCGCGTGGCACTCGAGGAGCGTGGTCTCCTCGCGCCGGGGGCGGACGTCGACGAGACCGTCGTCGCCCTGCACCGGTGGCTCGCGCTGACCCCCAGCCGGATGCTCGCCGTCGCCCTGCCCGACCTCGTCGGCGACCGGCGGGCCATCAACCAGCCCGGGACGAACGACGAGTACCCCAACTGGCGCCTGCCGCTCGCCGGGCCGGACGGCGCGCCGGTCGACCTCGACGACATCCGCGAGGCTCCGCTCGTCGAGCCCCTCTTCGCCGCCCTCCGCGGCGACTGACCCGGCTTGATCCCCTGCTACGCCGCAGTACTGGCTGTGATCACGACCAGTACTGCGTCGTAGCACGCGATGCCGTGAGCGGGGGACGCGGACGTCGGCCGGCGCTGGACCAGGCCTGCTCGATGCGGGCGAGGACGGCTCTCCCATCGGAGCGGATCTGCCGCGGCGTGACCCCGACGACCACGGCGCCGGCGGCGACGAGGTCGGCGTCGGAGGAGACCGTGGCGTCCCAGTCGTCCCCGTTCGCGTGGTGGCGGCGCGAGTGGACCATGACCGCCATCGCGACGTCGTCCAGCCAGGCGTCAGGCGTCGTGAGACGCACCCCCCGGGCGTCGTGCAGCTCCGGGTTGGGCCACGCGTCGGGGAGGACGGAGGAGGTGCGCATGAGGTCGAGCAGGTCGTGCTCGGGAACCGACCACGCCCCCGACCCGGCCGCCTGGAGCGCCACGAGCACCGGAGCGGCGTCGCGGGGGCGGAGGCGGTAGACCCATTCGGCCAGCGTGTCGAGCGTGGTGAGCCGTCGCTGCACGGCCTCGATGAAGAGCGCCTCTCGGTCACGGGGGGAGCGTGCTGCGCGGGCCGCGTCGACGACCGAGCGCGCCACGGACGACATCAGCAGGCCGTCACGTTCGACCGGGCGATCGTCGAGCAGCGTGCGCCGGGCCGTCGCGAACCCGGCGACGCGGCTGCGGCGGGGCGCCGGGACGAGCAGCTCGACGGAGTCCTGCTCCGCGAGCGAGCCGAGGCCGTGAAGGCGTGCCGCGGTGCGACCGGCGAGCGCCGCCCCCGGTCCGGTCCAGAGCAGGCCCGCGCGCAGGCGCTGACGCGGCGTCGGCTGCTCGCGGGAGAGCAGGTAGACCCGCGGGAGGACCACCCGCCAGGACCGGCCGGCGTTCCAGCGGATGGTGCTGGCCGTCACACCGGCACGGACCAGCTGGGATCGGGTGGCCAGCAGGTCCTGACGGGCGAGGAGCTCGCTGAGGTCGGGTGTCGTCATCGGTCGACCGTCGTCCCGTGGCTCGGCAGCGGGCAAGGGGCACGGGTCAGCCTGTGGATGGACGACGCCGACGGAGCGCCTGTGGACATCGATGCCGAGAGCCGGCCACATCCCGGGCTACGGCGCAGTAACTGTCGTCATCGCAGCACATACTGCGGTGTAGCACGCGATGTAGATGGGGGTGGGGGTGGCGGCGGCGACTGGCCGCTCCGGTCAGGCGAGCTGGGCGGCGAAGCGCTCGGCGAGCGGCTGCCACGCGCCGCGCAGCGCGTCCCGTGCGGCGGTGACGTCGGCGAGGGCCGCCGGACCGTCCGCCTCCTCGGGCTCGGAACGCATCCAGTCGGCGAACACCTCCGGCGAGGTCTCGGGATGGAACTGCACCGACCACGCCCGCAGCCCGAGCCGCAGCGCCTGCGGACGCCCGTCGGGCAGCCGGGCCAGCACGCTCGCCCCCGGCGGGACCTGGAGGACGACGTCGTCGTTGAAGTGCACGGCGGGCGCGCCGAGCGTGCCGGCCAGCAGCGGGTCGCCCATCCCGTCCGTCGTCAGGGCCACGGGGACGACGCCGAGCGTCCGGCCGGCCGGGTTGCGGCCCGCCCGCCCGCCGAGTGCGACGGCCGCCAGCTGGTGGCCGAGGCAGACCCCGAGCACCGGCTCGCCGGCCCGCGCGGTGTCGCGCAGCAGCGCCTTGGTCGGGCCGAGCCACGGGTGCTCGGCGTCGTCGTTCGCGCCCATGGAGCCCCCGAGGACGACGAGACCGTCGTGGCCGCCGTCGGCCAGGCGCGCCGGCACCGGCTGGCCGAGGTCGCCCCGGACGACGGTGAGCCGCAGCCCCAGCGCCTCCCACCACTCACCGAGCCAGGCGAGCGGGGCGTCCGGTTCGTGCTGGACGACGAGGAGCGACCTCGCCATCACCCGACCTGGGTGCCGACGAGCGAGCCGATGGCGTAGG
>JACXUW010000043.1 GCA_014763705.1 Micrococcales bacterium
GGGGTCAACGAGCAGGTCGCCGACCTCGCCCGGGTCGGCGAGCAGGGCGTCGACGTCGAAGGGCTCGGTCACCGTGCGCGGGGCCATCAGCGGACCCCCTGCTCGATGAGCTCGTCGGCGAGGACCGAGACCCCGCCGTCGTCCGTGCCCCCGGCGAGCACCGGCAGGGTGAGGGTCGGCAGGGCCAGCGCGTCGACCTCGGCACCGAGGTCGCGCTCGAGGGCCACGCGGGCGGCGTGGGCGCGGGCCTCCGCGAGCAGCCCGCCGACGGTCCGCGCACCGGAGCGCACCCCGACAGTGGCGAGGTCGGCGCGCACCTCCTCCTCGAGGGCGTCCGGGTCGTCGGCGAGGCGGGCCAGCACGGCATCCGGGAGCAGCGGCTCGCGGACTTGGTTGACGACGACGGCCCCGAGGCCGAAGCCGCCGGCGGACAGCTCAGCCACCGCGTCGGCGGTCTCCTGCACCGGCATCTCCTCGAGGAGGGTCACGACGTGCACGACGCTGCGCCGGCTGCGGAGCATCCGGGTGATCGACTCGGCCTGTCCGTGGATGGGGCCGACCCGGGCGAGGTCGGCGACCTGCTCGTTGACCCCGAGGAAGCGGGCCACCCGGCCGGTCGGCGGGGCGTCGAGGACCACGGCGTCCCACACGAGGTCCCCGTGCCCGCGCTTGTGGCCGGTCGTCCGGCCGACCGCCTCGTAGACCTTGCCCGTGAGCAGCACGTCGCGCACGCCCGGCGCGATGGTCGTCGCGAAGTCGATGACCCCCATCCGCTCGAGGGCGCCGCCGGCCCGGCCCAGGCGGTAGAAGGTCTGGAGGTACTCGAGGAGCGCGGCCGTGGCGTCGACCGACAGCCCCCACAGCTCGCCGCCCGAGGGGTCCTGGACGAGCCGGACCTCGTCGGTGCCGAGCGGGGAGACCCCGAAGGTCTGGCTGATGCCCTGCCGGCCCTCGACCTCGACGAGGAGGACGCGGCGGCCCTGCCGGGCGAGCGCGAGGCCGAGTGCTCCGGCGACGGTCGTCTTGCCGACGCCGCCCTTGCCGGTGACGACGTGCAGGCGGACGCCGTCGAGGACGCGCTCGAGGGGAGGGGCCGCCATGGGGCCAGCGTAGGTGTCGGCGCGCCGGGGGCTCAGTGGAGGGTGAGCTCCTCGACCTCGGCCAGGACGAGCAGGTAGGCCGGGTGCTCCGGGTCGACGAGGTCGACGTGGTCGGCGCCCCGGGCGGTCGCGGTGCTCGCCGGGGCGTCGTCGTCGGTGCGCGTGGCGGCGTAGGCGTGCGCGACCTCGGGCGGGACGACGTCGTCGTGCTCGCCGGAGACGAGGGCGACCGGTGCCGTCGAGCGCTGCCGGGCCGGGTCGGCAGCGGCCCACGCGTCGGGCACCTCGTCGGGGGTCCCGCCGAGGAAGGCCCGGGCGGCGTCGTCGCCGAGGTGGAGCCGGTCGGCGGTCGTGAGGTCGGCGACGGGGCCCAGCCCGACGGCGCCGAGGAGGTCGGGGACGCGCCCCTCGGACGCGAGCCAGGTCACGAGGTGTCCGCCGGCCGAGTGCCCGACGAGGACGAGCGGGTCGGGCAGGTCGGTGTCGGCGCGGACGGCGGCGAGCGTGGCGAGGAGGGCCGTCGCGGTTCCCGGCCAGCCGCCGCCCGGCATCCCGGTGCGCGGGTACTCGAGGTTGGCCACGTGGAAGCCGTCGCGGGCGAGCGCCTCGGCGAGGGGGCCGAGGTGCGTGCGGTCGTACCGCTCGCGCCAGAACCCGCCGTGGACGAGCGCGACCGTGACGCCGCGGGCGCGGTGCGGGTCGGGCTCGTAGACGTCGTAGACGTCGGTCTGCTCCGGGCCGGTGACCTCGGTGCGGTCGGGCTGGCGGGCCCGGCGGCTCATCACGTCGTCGCTCATCGGGGCCACCGTAGCCCGGCGGCGCCCGCGGGTAGGGTGACGCGCATGCAGAAGTGGGAGTACGCGACCGTGCCGCTCATCGTCCACGCGACGAAGCAGATCCTCGACCAGTGGGGCGAGGACGGCTGGGAGCTCGTCCAGGTGCTCGTCATGCCCGAGGGCAACCTCGTCGCCTACCTCAAGCGGGCGAAGGGCTGACCCGGTGGGCGTCGTCGACGACCGCATCGCCGAGCTCGGGCTGACCCTCCCGGAGGTCGTGCCGCCGGTGGCGGCGTACGTCCCGGCCGTGCTCGACGGCTCACGGGTCTACGTCTCCGGGCAGGTCCCGATGGTCGGGGGCGTGCTGGCCGCGACCGGTCAGGTCGGCGAGCTCGTCGGGCTCGTCTCGGCCGAGAAGGCCCACGAGCTGGCCGCGGTCTGCGCGCTCAACGCGATCGCCGCCATCAAGTCGCTCGTCGGCGACCTCGACCGCGTCGAGCGCATCGTCAAGGTCACCGGCTTCGTGGCCTCCGACCCCTCCTTCACCGGTCAGCCGGGTGTCGTCAACGGCGCCAGCGAGCTGTTCCAGCAGGTCTTCGGCGACCTCGGCGTGCACGCGCGGTCGGCGGTCGGCGTCGCGGCGCTGCCGCTCGGGGCGCCGGTCGAGGTCGAGGTCATCGCCCACGTCCGTGCCTGACGCCGGTCCGGGGCCGGCCCGGGTGCTGCGGCGTCCGGTCCGCGACGAGGGGTTGCTCGAGCGGGCCGAGGCGTGGGTGGGCGCCGGCTCGCCGGCCGGTCCCCAGCCGCGGCCCGCCGCGACGGTGATGCTCGTGCGCGACACCGCGTCCGGGGTGGAGGTGTACGTCCAGCGCCGTGCGGCGACGATGGCGTTCGCGCCGTCGATGGTCGTCTTCCCCGGCGGGCGGGTCGACCCCGCCGACCACTCGCTCGACGCCTCGACGCCCGGGGTCGTCGACCTGGCGGCGCACATGGGGGTGGCGGCGGCGGAGGCCGCGCCGTTCGCGGCCGCGGCGGTCCGTGAGGTCGAGGAGGAGTGCGGGGTGCGGGTCGAGGTGGCGGCGCTGCGCGGTCGGGGGCACTGGGTCACACCGGCGTTCGAGCCGCGGCGCTACGACACGTGGATCCTGGCCGCCGGCATGCCCGCCGGTCAGGAGGCCCGCGAGACGAGCGGCGAGTCCGACGGCGGTGGCTGGGCGGGGGCCGAGGTCCTGCTCGCGATGGCCGCCGCGGGGCAGGTGCGGATGATGCCGCCCCAGGTGTGGGCGCTGCAGGCGCTCGGGACGTTCGGGACGGCGGCCGAGTTCCTCGCCGACCGGCCGGTCATCCGGCGGGTGACGCCCGTGCTCGAGCAGGACCCCGACGGCACCCTGGTGCTCGTCACCGAGCTTCCCTGACGCCCGCCCGGAGGGACGCCTAGGGTGGCCGGATGACCCCGCCGTCCGCGCAGCCGCCGGCCGCGCAGCCACCGCCGTCGGTGCGCGAGCCGTGGGCCGGCGGCGCGGTCACCGAGCGCGCGCACTGCGTCCTCGCCCCGAACCCCGGGCCGATGACCCTCGACGGCACGAACACCTGGGTGCTCCTCGAGCCCGGGGCGACCGACGCCGTCGTCGTCGACCCGGGTCCGCACGGGGACGCGCACCTGCGGGCCGTCCTCGACCACGTGTCCGCCCGCGGAGCCCGGGTCGCCCTGACCGTCCTCACCCACCACCACCACGACCACGCCGAGGCGGCGCCCCGGTTCGCCGAGCTCTCCGGTGCCCCGACCCGCGCCGTCGGTGACGGGCACGACGACCTCGGCGACGGCGACGTCGTGCGCGTCGGCGGCCTCGAGCTGCGGGTCGTCGCCACCCCTGGCCACACCGCCGACTCGCTCTCGTTCGCGCTCCCCGCCGACCACGCCCTGCTCACCGGCGACACGGTCCTCGGCCGCGGCACGACCGTCGTCGCCCACCCGGACGGCGAGCTCGGCGCCTACCTCGACTCGCTCGAGCGCATCGCCGCGCTGACCGGCGGCGGCGACGTCACCCGCATCCTCCCCGGGCACGGTCCGAGCGTCCCGGACGCGTCGGCGATGGTCGCGTTCTACCGGACCCATCGCGCCGAACGGCTGGAGCAGGTGCGCCAGGCCCTCGCCGACGGCGCGGCCGGTGAGCCGGACCCCGTCGAGGGCGTGCTCGCCCGGGTGTACGCCGAGGTGCCGCAGGAGGTCTGGCCGGCGGCGCGGCTGAGCATCCGGGCCCAGCTCGACCACCTCGGCGTCCCCTGGTGAACCCCACGCGTATCGGGTGACCCGATACGCCTGCGCCTTACCCGGGAACGGTTCCGGGGTGAAGCGCGCCCGTATCGGGTGACCCGATACGCGAGTGACGCGCGGAGGCGGGGCGAGGCGTCGTGTCGAGGGTGGGAAGAGCGGGACCCGCGGCGGGGTTGGCCCCACAAGCACGCGCCGCCCGCCCGCCGGTCGGCACCCCACCCCTGGACGACGGGAGACCCCGGATGAGCAGCGACGCCGCGAGCACGGACGACACGACGACGGACGACTCGGGCGCGCGCGCCCAGGTCGGCGTCACCGGTCTCGCGGTGATGGGCCGCAACCTCGCGCGCAACCTGGCCCGCAACGGATTCCGCGTGGCGGTGCACAACCGCACGACGAGCAAGGCGGAGGCGCTCGTCGACGAGTTCGGCGACGAGGGCGACTTCACGCTGGCCCGCTCGCTCGAGGACCTCGTCGGCGCGCTCGAGCGGCCGCGGCGGATCATCGTCATGGTCAAGGCCGGGGAGGGCACGGACGCCGTCATCGACGAGCTCGTGCCCCTCCTCGACGAGGGCGACGTCGTCGCCGACGCCGGCAACGCGCACTGGCGCGACACCGTCCGGCGCCACGACGCGCTGGCCGAGCACGGCATCCGCTTCGCCGGGGTCGGGGTCTCCGGTGGCGAGGTCGGTGCCCTCGAGGGTCCGTCGATCATGCCCGGCTGCGACGGCGACACCTACGCCGAGCTCGGACCGTTCCTCGAGGTCATCTCGGCCCACGTCGACGACGAACCCTGCTGCACGCTGATCGGGCCGGACGGCGCCGGCCACTTCGTCAAGATGGTGCACAACGGCATCGAGTACTCCGACATGCAGCTCATCGCCGAGACCTACGACCTGATGCACCGCCTCATCGGCCTCGACGCCGCGGACGCCGCCGCGGTCTTCCGCGACTGGAACGGCACCGAGCTCAAGTCCTACCTCGTCGAGATCACCGCGAAGGTGCTGTCGCACACCGATGCCGACACGGGTCGGCCGTTCGTCGACGTCGTCCGGGACGCGGCCGAGCAGAAGGGCACCGGGCGGTGGACCGTCCAGACCGCGCTCGACCTCGGAGTGCCCGTCACCGGAATCGCCGAGGCGACGATGGCCCGCGCCGTCTCAGGCGACACCACGCGGCGCACCGCCGTGCGCGAGGCGCTCGACGCGCCGGTGGTCGCCGAGCTGCCGGTCCGGATCGACACCGACGACCTGCGGCAGGCGCTGTACGCCGCCAAGGTCGTCTCGTACGCCCAGGGGCTCGACCTGGTGCGGGCCGGCTCTGCCGAGCAGGACTGGGACGTCGAGCTCGCCGACCTCCCGCGGATCTGGCGGAACGGCTGCATCATCCGGGCCCGGCTGCTCGGCGACATCACCGAGGCGCTCGAGGACCATCCGGACGCCCCGAGCCTCCTCGCGACCCCGGGGTTCGCGGCCGCGGTCACCGAGCGGCTGCCGGCGCTGCGCCGCGTCGTCGCGGCCGGCGTCGCGGCGGGCGTCCCCGTGCCCGTGTTCTCGTCGGTGCTCGCCTACCTCGACGCGCTCCGGGCCGAGCGGCTGCCGGCGGCGCTCGTCCAGGGGTTGCGCGACTACTTCGGCGCGCACACCTACGAGCGGGTCGACCGGGAGGGCGCGTTCCACACCCTCTGGTCCGAGGGCCGCACCGAGGTCGCCGCGGACTGAAGGTTCGACGCCGCGTGTCACTGGTGTGCCGGCGGGGTAGCCCCCGAGGACCCCAGCAGAAGGAGACCGGCATGACCGACCACGACGGCGCCGCCCACGTCAAGGAGCTCGTCGAGGACCAGCGCCTCGCCATGCTCACGACCGTCCACCCCGAGACGGGAGCCCTGACCAGCCGCCCGATGACCCTCCAGCAGGTCGACGACGACGGCACCCTGTGGTTCCTCACGCTGCGCGAGAGCTCCCCGGCCCACGAGATCGAGTCGACCCCCCGCGTCAACGTCGCCTTCGCCCAGGAGGGCGCGTGGGTCTCGATCGCGGGACGGGCCGAGGTGCGCCACGACCCCGAGAAGGCCCGCGAGCTGTGGGACGAGATGGTCAAGACGTGGTTCCAGAAGGAGCCCGAGGACCCGGACGTCGTCGTCCTGCGGGTCGACGGCGAGACCGCGGAGTACTGGGACAGCCCCGGCCGGGTCGCGACGGTCGTCGAGATGGTCCGCGCGCGGGTCAGCGGGGAGCGGCCCGACCCCGGCGAGAGCCACACCGTCGACCTCTGACCCGGTCCGCCGGCAACCCCGGTCGGCCCATCCGGTCATCCGCGAGAGGAGGCAACACGCAGGGAGACGGCCTCGGCCCTCTGCGTGTTGCCTCCTCTCGGCGTTCCCCGCTGACCCTCGGGCGATGTCGGCGCGGTCGAGCCCGGCGTGCTCGCCCTCCCTCGATGCGCCTCCGGTCGCGGCGTCCGCACAACGCTCCCCGGCGCCGTGGCCCTCCGGGGGCAGTGACACCGTCGGTGGCCGGGCGTACCGTCACGGCCACCCCATCCGCCCGAGACCACAGGGAGGCCACCGTGGCCAGCCAGCTCACCCCGTACCTCAACTTCCCCGGCACCGCCCGCGAAGCGATGAGCTTCTACCAGCAGGTGCTCGGGGGCGACCTCGACGTCATGACCTTCGGCCAGTACGGGGTGGAGGGCCCCGGCGCCGACGGCGTCATGCACGCGCACCTGCGCACCGCCGACGGCTTCGTCATCATGGCGAGCGACCTGCCCCCCGGCCAGGAGGACGTGCCGAGCGGCGTGACGAACGTCCACGTCTCGCTGAGCGGCGACGACGCGGCGCTGCGCGGCTACTGGGACGGCCTCGCCGACGGCGCCACGGTGACGATGCCGCTCGAGAAGCAGATGTGGGGCGACGAGTTCGGCGCCCTGACCGACCGCTTCGGTATCTCGTGGATGGTCAACATCGGTACCGGTGAGGGCACCCAGGGCTGACCGGCTCGGGTCCGGGCCGCGTCGCCCGGGCCTGCGCTCAGGCGGTTCCGGCCTCCCGCTCGAGGTCGGCGAGCGCCTCGCCGGTGTGCACCGCGAGCCGCTGGAGGTGCGGCAGCGACTCGCGGTCGCCGATGAACCCGATGTTCAGGGTGCCCGCGTACGACTGCGCCGTGATGTTGAGCGCCATCGAGTGGCCGGGGATCGAGACCGGGTAGGTGGCCTCGAGCTGCGCGCCGCGCCAGTACAGCGGCTTGGTCGGGCCCGGCACGTTGGAGATGCAGACGTTGAGGGTCAGCGGCCCCGGCAGCGGCAGGCCGCTCATCGCCCGCGCCACCTGCAGCCCGGCCGGCGCGAGGAGCAGCGCGCTGTAGGCGATGACGGCGTCGCCGCCCATCCCGCGCATCCTCGCCTTCGCCGCCCGAGAGGAGGAGGCGATGGCGGAGAGGCGGGCGAGGGGGTCCTCGACGTCGGTGGCGAGTGAGACGAGCGTGGCCCCGACGTAGTTGCCGCCGCCCTCGCTCTCCGGCGCCCGGACGTTGACCGGCACGAACGCGACGAGCGGGCGGTCCGGGAGGGAGGCCAGGTCGTCGAGGAAGCGGCGCAGGCCGCCGGCGCAGATGGCCATGAGCACGTCGTTGAGGGTCGCGTTGCGGGCGCGGGCCACGGCCCGGAGCCGCTCGAGCTCGTACTGCTGGGTCGCGAAGCGCCGCGAGCGGCCGGTCGGGCCGTTGAGGATGCTCATCGGCGCCTGGTACGAGGTGACCGCGCGGGTAGAGGTCTGCCCGCGCCGCAGCTGGGTCTCGACGAGGGTGCGGGCCACCGTCGGCAGCGAGGTGACCGAGGTCGAGACGCTGCGCAGGATCGAGGCGACGTCGCCGACCGGCTCGCGTGACTCGCCCTCGACCCGCGGCCGTCGGGTGAGGCTGAAGAAGTGCGGGTGGGTGCGGTCGTCGGGGTCCTCGGACAGCCCGCGCTGGAGGATGCGGGTGCCGGTGTAGCCGTCGACGAGGCTGTGGTGGATCTTCGT
This sequence comes from Micrococcales bacterium, assembly GCA_014763705.1. Lineage (GTDB taxonomy): Bacteria > Actinomycetota > Actinomycetes > Actinomycetales > Dermatophilaceae > Phycicoccus. The sequence continues at coordinate 8,170 of JACXUW010000043.1, forward strand.
GTACACGGCGAACCGGCCGGGACCGACGCCCTCGATGAAGGTCATCTCCCACGGCGGGCGGCGGAAGTCGAGCTGGTTGGAGTGCAGCCGCGAGACGAGGACGCCCAGCTCGCGCTCGCCGCCCTGCGCGGGGAGGGCCGAGTGGCGCACGTGGTAGTCGATGTCGAACCGTTCGTCCTCGACCCAGCGGTGCAGCGGCTGGCGCATCAGCCGGCGGGTCTGCAGGCGCAGCGTCCACGGCGGCTCGACCGGACTGGCCCGGACGTCGGCGACCAGGTCGCGCAGGAACCCGTCGTCCTCGCCCTCGGGGTAGCGGAAGTGCAGCAGCGACCCGACGTGCATCAGCGTCTCGGGCGACTCGCCGATGAGGAAGATCGTGTCGAGCGGTGAGGCCCAGCGGGACCGGCCCACCGGGTCAGACCGCCCGATGGTCGGCCGGTGGCGCCTCGTCCGCGGCGGCCTCGTCCGCCCACGGCCGCCAGGCGCCCTCCGGCTGGGCGAGCCGGTCGGCGATGATCCGGAGCGTGTCGAGCTGGTGCCCGTACCCGAGGTGGGTGGCTCCGACCTCGACGTTCTCGGTCAGCGGCGCGGGGTCGGCGACGCAGCACTCCCACGCGACGATGCCGTCGGTGCGCGACCAGATGCTCGTCGTCGGCACCTGCAGCGGCTGCGCCCGCAGCGCGAGCGCCTCCTCGGTGAACATGAGGTCGATGTTGTGGCGGTTCATCACCCGGTACATCGCCCAGGCGCGGGTGGAGACCGGGTGGTGGCGGAACGGGCTGCCGAGGGTGACGACGCAGCGCGTGTAGTCGGGCAGGGCGCGGGCCATCTCGCGGGCGTAGACCCCGCCCGCGCTCCAGCCGACGAGGCTGACCCGTCGGCCGTAGCGGTCGTGGATCTCGAGGAGGAGGTCCTCGAGGCGCTCGGCGAGCTCGGGGCTGGCGCCGAGGTTGCGGCCCTGGCGCCAGTCGTGGACGCGGTAGCCGAGACGGCGCAGGTGGGTGCGCAGGAAGACGGTGGACTCCGGGCCGGCGAGGAAGCCGGGCAGGACGATGACGGGGTGCCCGTCGCCGACCGGCCATCCGGCGATGTCGCGGGTGCGGACGGCGGAGTTCGCGAGCTCGAGCGCGGCGCGCCACTCCCGGCGGGCGGCCCACAGGGTGGGTGCGGCCGGGCCGGCGGTGCTCGGGTCGAGCCGGGGCATCCTCGCTCCTTCCGTGCGACGCAGCGCCACGACGAACCCGGACGGGACCCGCAGCGCTGCGAGGGCAGTCGTCATTGTCCCAGAGGCGGACCCGGTGCGGGGAGATACCCCGCCCCTCGTGCCGTGGCGTGGACGGTGACCTTCGGCACGGTGCCCGCGGCCCGCGCCGCCCGGGCCGGGCCTACCGTGGAGGGATGAGCACGCAGGACGGTCCCGACCGCGGGGCGACCCGCACCGAGCGCGACACGATGGGGCCGGTCGAGGTGCCGGCCGACCGGTACTGGGGTGCCCAGACCCAACGCAGCCTCGAGCACTTCGACATCGGCCGCGACACCTTCGTCTGGGGACGGCCGGTGGTGCGGGGGCTGGGGTTGCTCAAGAAGGCCGCGGCCCGCGCGAACCACGACCTCGGGCTGTTGCCCGACGCGGTGGCCGACGCGGTGGTCCGGGCGGCCGACGAGGTGGCGCGCGGCGAGCTGGACGACCACTTCCCGCTCGTCGTCTTCCAGACCGGCTCCGGGACGCAGTCGAACATGAACGCCAACGAGGTCGTCGCCAACCGGGCCATCGAGCTGCTCGGCGGCAAGCTGGGGTCGAAGGACCCGGTGCACCCGAACGACCACGTCAACCGCAGCCAGTCGAGCAACGACACCTTCCCGACCGCGGTGCACGTCGCCGTCGCGCTCGAGCTCGCGGAGCGGTTGCACCCGGCCGTCGACGCCCTCTGCGAGGCGCTCGAGGCCAAGGCCGCCGAGCTGGCCGACGTCGTCAAGGTGGGGCGCACCCACCTCCAGGACGCGACCCCGGTGACCCTGGGCCAGGAGATCGGGGCGTGGGCCGGTCAGCTGCGTGAGGCCCAGGCGGACGTCCGGCACGCGGGGGAGCGGGTCCTCGCGCTCGCCATCGGGGGGACGGCGGTGGGGACCGGCCTCAACGCCCCGGCCGCCTTCGGTCCGGCGGTGGCGCGTCACCTGTCCGCGGAGACGGGGCTGGCCTTCCACCAGGCCGACAACCTCTTCGTCCAGCTCGCCGCGCACGACGGCCTGGTCGCCGTGTCGTCGGCGCTGCGGACGCTGGCCGGCGGGTTGATGAAGCTGGCCAACGACGTGCGCTGGCTGGCCTCCGGGCCGCGGACCGGCATCGGCGAGCTGCGCATCCCCGAGAACGAGCCCGGGTCCTCGATCATGCCGGGCAAGGTCAACCCGACCCAGTCCGAGGCGATGACGATGGTCGTCACGCGGGTGTTCGGCAACGACGCCACCGTCGGGTTCGCCGGCACCCAGGGCAACTTCCAGCTCAACGTCTTCACGCCGGTCATGGCGCACGCGGTGCTCGAGTCGGTGCGGCTGGTGTCGGACGCCTGCCGCTCCTTCCGCGAGCACTGCGTCCTCGGGCTCGAGGCCGACCGCGAGCGCATCGCCGAGCACCTCGACGCCGACCTCATGCTCGTCACCGCGCTTGCGCCGCACATCGGGTACGACGCCGCGGCGGCCATCGCCAAGCAGGCGCACCGAGACGGCTCGACCCTGCGCGAGGCGGCGCTGGCGTCCGGTCAGGTGACCGGCGAGGACTACGACCGGTGGGTCGACCCCGCCGCGATGACCCACCCCGACTGAACCGCGGTGAGGGACCTTCGCGGGAGTACTGCCGGGCGAGGAGGGTGATGAGGACGGCTCCGCAGGCCGGGCGTCAGGACGCCCCGGCCACCGGTTCGTCCGCGCCGTAGCGTCGGACCGCCCGGCGGGCCAGTGACGTCCGGTGGACCTCGCTGGGCCCGTCGTAGATCCGGAACGGCCGGATCTCGCGCGCGATGCGGGCGACCGGCAGGTCCGACGACACGCCCGCGCCGCCGCACAACTGCACCGCGCGGTCGGCCACGCGGTGCAGGGCCTCGGCACCGAAGACCTTCGCGAGCGATGTCTCCTCGCGTCCGGGCCGGCCCTCGTCGAGGGCTCGGCAGGCCGTGAGGAGGAGCGACCGGGTCGCGGCGAGGTCGATCTCGTTGTCGGCCACCATGAGCTCGACCATCCCGTGCCGGGCCAGGGCGCGACCGAACCCCGAACGCCGGCTGACGTACTCGACCGCGGCCTCGTGCGCGCGCTGGGCGGCGCCCAGCCAGCGCATGACGTGCGTCAGTCGTGCGGGGCCGAGCCGGACCTGTGCGTAGCGGAACCCCTCGTCGACCTCGCCGAGCACGTCCTGCTCCGGCACCCGCACGCCGTTCAGCTCGAGCTCGCAGTGGCCGCCGAGCATGGAGCGGTCGATCGTGCTGACGTGACGGCCGATCCGAACGCCGGGTCGGTCCGCGGGGACGAGGAACATCGTCGCCCCCCCGCTGTCGCCGGGCGCTCCGGAGGTCCGGGCCATGACGATGAGGAACCCGGCGCCGTCCGCGCCGGTGATGAACTTCTTCCGCCCGTCGAGGACGAACGAGTCGCCGTCCCGGCGGGCCGTCGTGGTGAGCCCGGCGGGGTCCGACCCGGCGCCGGGCGGGGGCTCGGTCATCGCGAAGGCGGACCGCACCTCGCCGCGCGCGAGCGGGACCAGGTAGCGCTCCCGCTGCTCGCCGGTCACGACGCGCTCGAGCAGGTGCAGGTTGCCTTCGTCGGGAGCGTTCGCGTTGATGGCCATCGCGCCGAAGAGCGACCGGCCGGCCGCCTCGAAGACCGGGGCGCGCTCGGTCATCCCGAGCCCGAGACCCCCGAGGGCCACCGGGACGTGCGGCGCGAACACACCGGCCCGGCGAGCCTGCTCCTGCAGGTCGGCGCGGAGCCACTCACCCCCGGCGGCGTGGACGTCTCCGTCCGCCACGTCCTCGAGTGGGATGACCCGCTCCTCGACGAAACTGCGTGTCCGGGAGGCCAGCTGCTCGACGTCGGTCATCCGATACCTCTCTCGTGGTGAGCTGGGCCGAGGACGTCCCACGGCTCGGTCACAGGAGGCGGCCGGTCGGCGCCGGGCAGGCTCCATCGCCACCGCCCGTTCGGGACGGGCCCTCGGAAAAACTTCGCCGAACCTGTTGCTCCGGGGCGGAGCGAGGGTCCACACTCTCGCCTACCGAGCGAGCGCTCGGGCGGTACCGATGATGCTCCCCAGGAAGAGGTCCGTCAATGGCGACGCAGAACTCCGACGCACCCGTGGCCCGGGACACGGCCGGCTCGATCTTCGAGGACTGGCTGGGCGCGTTTCGCGACGCCACCGAGGCAGGTGACGCCGACGCGGTCACCCGCCTGCTCGCCGCGGACTGCTGGTGGCGCGACCTCCTCGCCCTCACGTGGGACCTCGGGACCTACCGCGGGCCCGATGCGGTGCGCGGCATGCTCGCCGACCGCCTGCGGCCGGGCGCCCTCGAGAACCTGAGGGTCGTCACCGAGTTCGGGCCACGCCGCCAGGACGAGGTCGTCGAGGGGTTCCTCCGGTTCGAGACGCCGGCCGGGGACGGCCGGGGCACCGTGCGGCTCGTCGAGGAGGAGGGGCGCTGGGTCGCCTGGACCGTCATGACCGAGCTCGACGACCTGCGCGGCCACGAGCGGGCCATCGGGCACCGCCGCCCGCTCGGACCGCGGCACGCCTCGAACGCCGACGGCTCGAACTGGCTGGACCGGCGCCGCGCCTCGGCCTCGTACGCGGACTCCGACCCCGACGTCGTCGTCATCGGCGCGGGTCAGGGCGGGCTCACCGTCGCCGCCAACCTGCGCCTCATGGGGGTCGACACCCTGATTCTCGAGAAGAGCGGACGGGTCGGGGACGGGTGGCGCACGAGGTACCACTCCCTCGTCCTGCACGACCCGGTGTGGGCCGACGACCTCCCGTACATGCCCTACCCCGCGTCGTGGCCGGTCTACTGCCCGAAGGACAAGATCGCCGACTGGTTCGAGTCCTACGCCTCCGCGATGGAGCTCAACGTGTGGACCTCGGCCGAGATGGTCGACAGCAGCTACGACGAGGCCGAGGGACGGTGGACGCTGCGGGTGCGCACCCCCGACGGCGAGCGGGTGGTCCGCCCACGGGACGTCGTCCTCGCGACCGGCGCCGCCGGCGAGCCGAACATCCCCGACGTCCCGGGCCGTGACACGTTCCGGGGTGAGTCGTACCACTCGAGCCGGCACTCGTCCGCCGCCCGGTGGGCCGGGCGCCGCGCGGTCGTCGTGGGGGCGTGCAACAGTGGCCACGACATCGCACAGGACCTCCACGAGGCGGGCGCCGAGGTGACGCTCGTCCAGCGGTCCTCGACGCACATCATCAGCCAGGAGCACGGCATCCCGGCGATCTTCGGCAGCAACTTCGTCGAGGGCGGTCCGCCGACGGCGTACGCGGACCTCCTCGCGAGCGGTACCCCCTGGCCGCTCGTGCTGGAGCTGGCGAAGGACGGCGTGGTGCAGACCGCGGAGAAGGACGCCGAGCTGCTCGCATCCCTCGAGGCCGTCGGTTTCAAGCTCAACGACGGACCCGACGGGACGGGCCTCATGGGCTACGCGCTCGCGTACGGCGGCGGCTACTACATCGACGTCGGCGCCTCCCGGCTCATCGCCGAGGGCAAGATCGGTCTGGCCCAGGGTGCCGGGCTCGCCGAGTTCACCCCGGACGGCATCCGGCTCACCGACGGCCGCACCCTCGAGGCCGACCTCGTCGTGCTGGCCACCGGCTATCGGAACATGCGTGAGACCGCGCGGCGCCTCTTCGGCGACGACGTCGCCGACCGCCTCCCCCTGGTCCTCGGCATCGGCGAGGACGGCGAGCTCGGCGGCCTGTACCGGCGCACCGGCCACCCGGCCTTCTGGTTCATGGGCGGCCCGCTGGCCTGGGTCCGCATCTACTCCAAGCACCTGGCCCTGCAGATCACCGCCAAGCACGCGGGGGTCGACACCTCGAGGTGACGGCTCGGGCCCGCGGCGACGACCTCGCCGACC
>JACXUW010000476.1 GCA_014763705.1 Micrococcales bacterium
CGCTCACCCTCCCGGGGCTCGTCGGCGAGCTGCGGCGCTCCCTCCTCGACCCCGACCCCGCCGTGCGCGGGGCCGCCGTCACGACCCTCGGGCGGCTGGCCCGGGCCGGGGTCCCCGGGGCCGACCCCGCGCAGTGGTGGGCGCTGCGGGCCACCACCGACGACCGGCCCCGTCGCGCCCCCGACGCACCGGTCCGCGTCTCCCCGTCGATGATCGACCGGTTCGGCCAGTGCGGCCTGCAGTGGCTGCTGCGCGCGAGCGGCGGCGACGGGCCGTCGATGGGCGCCCAGGACATCGGCACGCTCGTCCACGAGGTGGCGCACGACCTCGGCGACGTCGACGCCGCGGCCTACGCCGCCGAGCTCGAGGCGCGCTGGGGTCGGCTCGGGCTGCCGCCCGGATGGCTCTCGCGCCGCGACCTCGGGAGGGCCCGCGAGATGACGGCGCGGCTGGCCACCTACCACCGCGAGGCGAGCGCCGAGGGCTGGCGGCGAGCTGCCTCCGAGGAGCGGATGCGGGTCGCGCTCGGCCGCGCCGTCGTCGCGGGCACGGTCGACCGCATCGAGATCGGGCCCGAAGGAGCCGTGCGCGTCATCGACCTCAAGACCGGCTCGCGCAAGCCGACGAAGGACGAGCTGGCGCGCAACGGCCAGCTCGGGGCCTACCAGCTCGCCGTCGAGGAGGGGGCCTTCGCGGCCCACGGCACCGGCTCCGGGGGCGCCGCCCTGCTCCAGCTCGGTCGGGCGGCGAACCGGACGACGACCCTCCAGGTGCAGGCGCCCCTGGCCGCCGACCCCGACCCGGCATGGGCCCGCGAGCTCGTCGAGCGCACCGCCGAGGGCATGGCCGCGGCCTCCTTCCTGGCCACCCCCGGACGCGACGTGTGCGGCACCTGCCAGGTCAAGGACTCCTGCCCCGCGCAGCCCGAGGGGAGGCGGCTGTGACCGGCACGGACGCGGCTGCTCCGCCGGGCGGTCCGCGGTGGGGCGCGGTCGAGCTCGCGAAGGCGCTCGACCAGCCCCACGCGCCGACCTCGGAGCAGGCCGCGGTCATCGAGGCGCCGCTGCGCCCGCTCCTCGTCGTCGCCGGGGCCGGGTCCGGCAAGACCGAGACGATGGCCGCTCGCGTCGTCTGGCTCGTCGCGAACGGCCTCGTGCGCCCGGACGAGGTGCTCGGTCTCACCTTCACCCGCAAGGCGGCCGGCGAGCTCTCCGAGCGCCTCGCGGCGCGGCTCGCCACCCTGCGCGACGCCGGTCTGTGGACCCCGGCCCCCGAGGCCGGCGCGGCCGTCCTCGACGACACCCCCGAGGTCTCGACCTACCACGCCTACGCCGGGCGGATCGTCCGCGAGCACGGCCTGCGGCTCGGCGTCGAGCCGGAGAGCCGGCTCCTCACCGAGGCCGCGGCGTGGCAGTTCGCGCACGAGGCCGTCGTCTCCTGGGACGGCCCGATGGACGCCGTCGACAAGGCGGAGTCCACGGTCACCACCGCCGTCGTCGACCTCGCCGGCGAGATGGCCGAGCACCTCGTCGAGCCTGCCCGGGTCGCCGAGCACCTCGCGGACGTCATCGACGCCCTGGACTCGCTGACCAGGCCGGACGGCTCGCGCAAGCGCACCAACCCGATGCGCGACGTCGCCGACGTGCTGCGCCAGCGGGCGGCCGTCGTGCCGCTCGTCGAGGCCTACCACGCGCTCAAGCGCTCCCGCGACGCGATGGACTTCGCCGACCAGGTCGCCCTCGCGGCCCGGCTCGCGACGACCGTGCCCGAGGTCGGCGCGGCCGAGCGCCGGCGGTTCCGAGCCGTCCTCCTCGACGAGTTCCAGGACACCTCGGAGGCCCAGCTCCAGCTGCTCCGCGCCCTCTTCGTCGCCCCGGGCGAGCCGGTGCCGGTCACGGCGGTCGGTGACCCGCACCAGTCGATCTACGGCTGGCGCGGTGCCTCCTCGACGACCCTCGACCGCTTCCGCACCGACTTCCGCGACCCGGAGCCGGCCCGGGTGCTCCACCTCTCGACGAGCTGGCGCAACGACCGCGCCGTCCTCGGGGCGGCCAACGTCGTGGCCGCACCGCTGGCGGCGACCACCCGCGTGCCGGTCGAGGCCCTCGCCGAGCGTCCGGGGGCCGGCCCCGGCCACGTCGCCGTCGCTCGTCTCGCCACCCTCGAGGACGAGGCCCGGCACGTCGTCGGCTGGCTGCGCTCGCGGATGGCCCGCCCCGGCCGTCGCACTGCAGCCGTGCTGTGCCGCAAGCGCTCCCAGTTCGACGCCGTCGTCGAGGCGCTGGAGGAGGCCGGCCTGCCGCACGAGGTCGTCGGTCTCGGCGGGCTGCTGCACACCCCGGAGGTCGCCGACCTCGTGGCCCTCCTCCACGTCGTCGCCGACCCCACGCGCGGCGACCGCCTCATGCGGCTGCTCACCGGCCCGTCGTGTCGGCTCGGGGCCGCCGACCTCGACGGCCTCGGTGAGTGGGCCCGGGTGCGCCAGGGCTGGCAGCGCCCGCCCCGCGGCGCCGACCTCGCCCCGGACGCCGGGGACGCCGTGAGCA
>JACXUW010000044.1 GCA_014763705.1 Micrococcales bacterium
CCGGCCGCAGCTTCCCGGTGTTCTCGCTCGCCCTCGTCGGCGTCATCGCCGTCGGCGCGCTCGTCGTCGGCTGGCTGTGGGACAGCCGGGCCGAGCGGCGCGAGGCGAGGCAGCACCCCGGGATCCCCGACGAGATCGACCCGTACGCCGGTGGGCACCCGGTGCCCCCGATGCCCGGGCAGCGGCTGCGCGAGCCCTCGCTCACCGCGCCCGCCCTGACCACCCGGCCCGACACCGAGGAGGCCACTCGTGGCTGACGAGCAGAGGAAGTCCGGCTTCCTCTCCGACCTGTTCGCCCCCGTCGCCGGCTTCGGCGTCACCTTCTCGACGATGTTCCGGAAGGTCGCGACGGAGGAGTACCCGGAGGAGAAGCGCCCGACCCAGCCGCGGTTCCACGGCCGCCACCAGCTGAACCGCCACCCCGACGGCCTCGAGAAGTGCGTCGGCTGCGAGCTGTGCGCGTGGGCCTGCCCGGCCGACGCGATCCTCGTCGAGGGCGCGAACAACGACGACACCGAGGGCGGTGCCGGCCGGTTCAGCCCCGGTGAGCGCTACGGCCGCGTCTACCAGATCAACTACCTGCGCTGCATCTTCTGCGGGCTGTGCATCGAGGCGTGCCCGACCCGGGCCCTGACGATGACCAACTTCTACGAGCTCGCCGACGACAACCGCGCCGACCTCATCTACACCAAGGACCAGCTCCTCGCCCCGCTCCAGCCGGGCATGCTGCGCCCGCCGTTCCCGATGGCCGACGGCATGGAGGAGCGCGACTACTACCTCGGCAAGGTCACCGAGGCCACGGACGGCCAGCGCGAGTACGTCGAGCAGCACACGCGCACCGACGACGACGCGGAGGTGGGCTCGTGACCGGCACCGGTGAGGAGATCATGTTCTGGATCCTCGGGCCCCTCGCGGTGCTCGGGGCCCTCGGCCTGGTCTTCGCGAGGAAGGCCGTGCACGCCGCGCTCGGCATGGCCCTGGCGATGATCATCCTCGGCGTCTTCTACATCGCCCAGGACGCCGACTTCCTCGGGGTCATCCAGATCTTCGTCTACACCGGCGCCGTGATGATGCTCTTCCTGTTCGTCGTCATGCTCATCGGCGTCGACTCCAGCGACAGCCTCGTCGAGACGATCACCGGGCAGCGGTGGGCCACCCTCGTGCTGGTCATCGGGCTCGGCGGCATCCTCGGCTTCTCGGTCGGGCACGTCACCTGGGGGGCGCCCGCGGGCGTCGCCTCGGTCAACGCCGAGACCGGCAACGTCTCCGGTGTCGCACAGCTGATCTTCGGCCGGTACGTCTGGGTCTTCGAGATCACGAGCGCGCTCCTCATCACGGCCGCCCTCGGCGCGATGGTCCTCGCCCACCGCGAGCGACTCGGCAAGGGCCCGGACCAGAAGGAGTGGAGCCGCCGGCGCTTCCAGGAGGGCAAGTACCTCGCCGGCCTGCCGGCCCCCGGCGTCTACGCGCGGCACAACGCCGTCGACACCCCGGCGCTGCTGCCCGACGGCACGCCGTCCGAGCTGTCCGTCTCGCGCGTGCTCACCGCCCGCGAGCAGAACCGCTCGCCCGAGGTCTACACCGAGGGCGAGCGCCAGATCGAGCGCGACGTGCGCGAGGGGAGCGAGCGATGAGCCTCGTCAACTACGTCTACCTGGCGACGGTCCTCTTCGTCATCGGGGGCGCGACCGTCCTCACCCGGCGCAACGCGATCATCGTCTTCATGGGCGTCGAGCTGATGCTCAACGCGGCGAACCTGGTCTTCGTGACCTTCGCCCGGATGCACGGCACGCTCGACGGCCAGGTCCTCGCCCTCTTCGTCATGGTCGTCGCGGCCGCCGAGGTCGTCGTCGGCCTCGCGATCATCATGGCGATCTTCCGGTCCCGCCGGTCGGCCTCGGTCGACGACGCGAACCTGCTGAAGCTCTGAAGGAGTAGACGTGCACTCACTGATCACCGAGGGCGGCGCGATGACCGCGGGCGCCGCGACCGGCGCCGCGTCGGTCGCGTGGCTGCTCGTCGCGCTGCCCCTCCTCGGTGCGGCCGTCCTGCTGCTCGGCGGGCGACGCACCGACAAGGTCGGCCCGGGCCTCGCGACCGGGCTGTCCTGGGCGAGCTTCGGCGTGGGGGTCGTCATCCTCGTCCAGCTGCTCGGCCAGGCGGCGGGTGAGCGCGCGCACCACCTCACGCTGTGGAGCTGGGTGCCGGCGGGGTCCTTCAACCTCGACCTCGGGCTGCTCGTCGACCCGCTGTCGCTCGCGTTCGTCATGCTCATCACGTTCGTCGGGTCGCTCATCCACGTGTACTCGCTCGGGTACATGGAGCACGACCCGGACAAGCGGCGCTTCTTCGCCTACCTCAACCTCTTCGTCGCGTCGATGCTCCTGCTCGTCCTCGCGGACAGCTACCTGCTGCTCTTCGTCGGCTGGGAGGGCGTCGGCCTCGCGTCCTACCTCCTCATCGGGTTCTGGAACTGGAACCCCGCCTACGCCACCGCCGCGAACAAGGCCTTCTTCGTCAACCGGGTCGGCGACCTCGGGCTGTCCATCGCGATCATGACGATGTTCATCGCCTTCGGCGGGGTCGACTACAAGACCGTCAACGAGGCGGTCGGCGGCGCGAACCAGTCGACGCTCACCGCCATCGGGCTGCTCCTGCTCGTCGGCGCGTGCGGCAAGTCCGCGCAGTTCCCCCTGCAGTCCTGGCTCGGGGACGCGATGGCCGGCCCGACGCCGGTGTCCGCGCTGATCCACGCCGCGACGATGGTCACCGCCGGCGTCTACCTCGTCGTCCGCTCGCACGTCATCTTCGACGCCGCCCCGGACGCCGCGCTCGCCGTGGCCCTCGTCGGGGCGGTGACGCTCATCTTCGGGGCGGTCGTCGGCTGCGCCAAGGACGACATCAAGAAGGCCCTCGCGGCCTCGACGATGAGCCAGATCGGCTACATGATGCTCGCCGCGGGGCTCGGCCCGGTCGGGTACGCCTTCGCGATCTTCCACCTGCTGACCCACGGCTTCTTCAAGGCCGGGATGTTCCTCGGCGCCGGGTCGGTCATGCACGGCATGGACGACCAGGTGAACATGCGCCGCTTCGGCGGGCTCTCCGGGGCCATGAAGGTCACCTGGGGCACGTTCGCGCTCGGCTGGCTGGCCATCCTCGGCGTGCCGCCGTTCTCCGGCTTCTGGTCCAAGGACAAGATCATCGAGGCCGCGTTCGTCGGCGAGGGCTGGAAGCCGTGGGTGCTCGGCGGTGCCGCGCTCGTCGGCGCCGGCATCACCGCGTTCTACATGTCCCGCCTGTTCTTCATGACCTTCCACGGCGAGAAGCGCTGGACCGACGAGGTGCACCCGCACGAGTCGCCGAGGATCATGACCGTCCCGATGATGGTGCTGGCCGCCGGCTCGGCCCTCCTCGGCCTGCTGCTCGCCTGGCCGTTCGCGGCGACGGCGCCGATCGTCTCCTGGCTGTCGCCGGTCGTCGGCGAGCACGGCGAGGAGGAGGCGGTCATCGGCCAGTACCCGCTCATGGGCCTGACCCTCCTGCTCGTCGCCGGTGGCATCTACCTCGCCTGGCGCCAGTACTGGCGCGAGGACGTCCCCGAGGTCGCCCCCCGCGGCTCGGTGCTCACCCGCGCCGCCCGCGTCGACCTCTACCAGGACGCCGTCAACGAGGGCCTGTTCATGCGGCCGGGCATCCACCTGACCCGCTCGCTCGTCTTCGTCGACGGCAAGGGGGTCGACGGCGCCGCCGGTGGCCTCGCCGCCCTCGTCGGCGGGTTCTCCTCGAGGCTGCGTCGCCTCCAGACCGGCTACGCCCGGTCGTATGCCCTGACGATGCTCACCGGTGTCGTCGCCGTCCTCGGTGCTCTGTGGGTGATCCAGTGACCTCCCTGCCCCTGCTCACGCTCATGATGGTCGTGCCGGTGCTCGGCGCGGTCGTCGTCGCGGCGCTGCCCGTCGGCTCGGCCCGGCTCGTGCGCCCGGTGGCCCTGGGCACGACGCTGGTGACGCTCGTCCTCGCGGTCGCCGCGTGGGTCGCCTTCGACAGCGGGTCGGGCACGATGTTCCAGCTGACCGAGACCCACTCCTGGATCCCGCAGTTCGGCGTCTCCTACGCACTCGGTGTCGACGGCATCGCGCTCGCCCTCATCGTCATGGCCGCCATCCTCACCCCGGTCTGCGTGCTCGCGGCGTGGAACGACGTCGACGAGGCCGAGTTCGGGCGGATGAAGCGCTACTTCGCGCTGATGCTCGTCCTCGAGGCGTTCATGGTCGGTGTCTTCGCCGCCACCGACGTCTTCCTCTTCTACGTCTTCTTCGAGGCGATGCTCATCCCGGTGTACTTCCTCATCGGGATGTACGGCGGTCCGCAGCGGCAGTACGCGGCGATGAAGTTCCTCCTCTTCTCGCTGGCCGGCGGTCTCGTCATGCTCGTCGGCGTCATCGCGGTCTACTTCGTGGGCCCCGGCGGCCCGGACGGCTTCCTCGTCGAGAAGCTGATCGGCGGGCTCGACGGCTCCACCGTCGCGCTGCGCTGGATGTTCGTCGCGTTCTTCGTCGCGTTCGCGGTCAAGGCCCCGATGTGGCCGGTGCACACCTGGCTCCCGGACGCCGCCACCGAGTCGCGCCCGGCCACCGCGGTGCTCCTCGTCGGCGTCCTCGACAAGGTCGGCACCTACGGGATGATCCGCTTCTGCCTCCAGCTCTTCCCGGAGGCCTCGCACTGGGCGACGCCGGTCGTGCTCACCCTCGCGGTGATCTCGGTCGTCTACGGCGCGCTGCTGGCCATCGGCCAGACCGACATGATGCGGCTCATCGCGTTCACCTCGATCAGCCACTTCGGCTTCATCGTCCTCGGCATCTTCGCGATGACGAGCGTCGGTGGCGCCGGCTCGACCCTCTACATGGTCAACCACGGCTTCTCGACGGCCGGCCTGTTCCTCATCGCCGGCTTCCTCGTGACGCGGCACGGCTCGAAGCGGATCCCGGACTACGGCGGCTGGCAGCGGGTCACCCCGGTGCTCGCCGGCACCTTCCTCGTCGCGGGCCTGTCCTCGCTCGCGCTGCCGGGGCTGTCCTCGTTCGTGTCCGAGTTCCTCGTGCTCCAGGGCACCTTCATGCGCTACAAGGTCGCGGCGGTCGTCGCGGCACTCGGCATCGTCCTCGCGGCCCTCTACATCCTGCTCATGTACCAGCGCACCATGACCGGCCCGAAGCCGTCGTTCGCCGAGGGCGAGGCGCCGCGCGACCTCTCGCTGCGTGAGCGGTGGGTCGTCGCGCCGATCATCGTCTCGTTCGTCGTCCTCGGCTTCTTCCCGAAGCCGGTGCTCGACCTCGTCAACCCGGCCGTGGACAAGACGCTGCAGATCGTCGGCGTCACCGACCCGGCCCCCACCGACGCCTCCGGGAGTGCCAAGTGATGCCCGCCGTGCTGCCGACCGCCTTCCAGCAGGCGTCGATCGACTACCTCGCCGTGCTGCCGATGATCATCGTCGTCGCCGGTGCGCTCGTCGGGGTGCTCGTCGAGGCCTTCGCGCCGCGCGACCGTCGGCACCCGATCCAGGTGTGGCTCACCGTCGGGACGCTGCTCGTGGCCCTCGTCGTCCTCGCGGTGTGGAGCCGCGACCACCAGGCGGTCACCCTCGGCGGCTCGGTGGCCGTCGACGGCGTCTCGCTCTTCCTCCAGGGCACGCTGCTGCTCCTGTCGGTCATCGGCGTCCTCGTCATGGCTGAGCGCTTCGGCGGGGTCGGCTCGGACGCGTTCACCCCGATGGGCGCCTCCACGCCGGGCTCGACCCAGGAGGACGCCGCCACCCGCGCCGGGTACGCGACCTCCGAGGTCTTCCCGCTCACCCTCTTCGCCGTGCTCGGGATGATGGTCTTCGTCTCGGCCAACGACCTCATCACGCTGTTCGTCGGGCTCGAGGTCCTCTCGCTCCCGCTCTACGTGATGACCGGCCTCGCCCGGCGCCGGCGCCTCCTCTCGCAGGAGGCCGCGCTCAAGTACTTCCTCCTCGGGGCGTTCTCCAGCGCGTTCTTCCTCTTCGGCGCGGCCCTGCTCTTCGGGTACGCGGGCTCCGCCGACCTCAAGGTGCTCGCGTCGGCCATCCAGACCAACGCGGGTGACCTCGACGGCCTGCTCCTGCCGGGCGTCGTGCTCACCCTCGTCGGCCTGCTCTTCAAGGTCGGCGCGGTGCCGTTCCACTCGTGGACCCCGGACGCCTACCAGGGCGCCCCGACCCCGGTCACCGGCTTCATGGCCGCCTGCACCAAGCTCGCCGCGTTCGGTGCCATCCTCCGGCTCACCTACGTCGGTGTCGCCCCGGACCGCTGGGACTGGCAGATCGGCGTCGTCGTCATCGCCATCCTCACGATGGTCGTCGGCGCGGTCCTCTCGGTCACCCAGACCGATGTCAAGCGGCTCCTCGCGTACTCGTCGATCGCGCACGCCGGCTTCATCCTCGTCGGTGTCCTCGCGTTCTCGCGGACGGCGATCGGTGGGGTGATGTTCTACCTGCTCGCCTACGGCGCGACGACCATCGCCGCGTTCGCCATCGTCACGATGGTGCGCCAGGACGGCTCGGAGGCCTCGCACCTGTCGCAGTGGGCCGGCCTGGGCCGCAACCACCCGGTCGTCGCCGGCACCTTCGCCTTCCTGCTGCTCGCGTTCGCGGGCATCCCGCTCACCTCCGGCTTCACCGCGAAGTTCGCGGCGTTCGCGCCCGCGGTGCAGTCGGGCACGGCGGGCACGGTCATGGTCGTCGTCGGTGTGCTCGCCTCGGCCGTCACCGCGTTCGTCTACGTCCGGCTCATCGTCCTCATGTACTTCACCGAGCCGGTCGAGGGCGTCGTCGCGCTCCAGCCGTCGGTGCCGTCGACCATCGCGATCACCCTCGGGGTGGCCGTCACGGTCGTCGCCGGCGTCGCGCCGGCCGTCGTGCTGGAGCTCGCGAACAACGCCTCCCAGTTCCTGCTGTGAGCTCGGCGGGTGGGGTGACGGCGCAGCGGGGGACCCCGTCGGTGCTCGCGCTGCCCGGCGCCAGCGAGGAGCTGCGCGGCCGCCTGGCCAAGGGGCTGGAGCAGGTCGAGGCGCTCATCGTCGAGCGCGTCGACCACGAGGACCCGTTCATCGCGCAGGCCTCCTCGCACCTCACCCTCGCCGGCGGCAAGCGGTTCAGGCCGCTGCTCACGCTGCTGGCCTCCGAGCTGGGGTCCGGGGCGTCGGCGTCCGTCGTCGCCGCGGCGGCGGGGGTCGAGCTCACCCACCTGGCGTCGCTGTACCACGACGACGTGATGGACGAGGCCGACGTGCGCCGCGGCGCGCCGTCGGCGAACGCGCTGTACGACAACTCGACCGCCATCCTCGTCGGCGACCTGCTCTTCGGCACGGCGAGCGACATCGTCGCCGACCTCGGGCCCGAGGCGGTCAAGATCCAGGCGCAGACCTTCGTCCGGCTGTGCGCCGGGCAGATCCGCGACGACCGGCCGTGCCCCGAGGGCCAGGACCCGGTCGAGTACTACCTGAAGGTCCTCGAGGACAAGACCGGCGTGCTCATCGCGACGGCCGCGCGGTACGGCGCGATGTTCGGCGGCTGCTCAGCGCAGGTCGTGGAGGTGATGCGTGAGTTCGGCGAGCGCCTCGGGATGGCCTTCCAGCTCGCGGACGACCTCATCGACATCTCCTCCGAGGCCGACGAGACGGGCAAGACCCCGGGCACCGACCTGCGCGAGGGCAAGCGGACGCTGCCGGTGCTCTTCGTGCTCGCGTCGGACGACCCGGCGGACGAGCGGCTCCAGGAGCTGCTGCTGGGCGACCTGTCCTCGGACGAGCACCTCGCCGAGGCGCTGGGGTTGCTGCGGGCGCACCCGGCGATGGAGCGGGCCCGTGAGCACACGCACGCGGTGGCGACCCGGGCCCAGTCGGTCCTCGACGCGCTGCCGCCGAGCGACGCCCGCGACGCGCTGCACGCGCTGGCCACCGGCGTCGTCACCCGGGTCGGCTGAGGCGCGCACTAGGGTCGGGTCCGTGGGCTCGGTTCCGGAGGACGTGACCGCGCGGTGGGACGCCGCGACGCGTGGGCTGCCGACGCCGCTCGTCGTCCTCGACCTCGACGGCTACGAGGCGAACGCCGCCGACCTCGTGCGGCGGGCCGGTGGCCGGCCGGTCCGGGTCGCCTCGAAGTCGCTGCGCTGCCGGTGGGTGCTGGCCGACGTGCTGGCCCGGCCCGGGTTCGCCGGGGTGATGGGCTACGCCGTCGCGGAGGCGGTCTGGCTGGTCCGCGGCGGGGTGCGCGACGTGTACGTGGCGTACCCGTCGGTCGACGTCGTGTCGCTGCGCGAGGTGGCCGGGAACGACGAGCTGCGCCGCGAGGTGACGCTGACCGTCGACTCGGTCGAGCACGTGCGCTGGCTGCGGGACGCGCTCGGTGATGCCGTGCGCGGCGTGGGGGTCGCGGTCGACGTCGACTGCTCGGTGCGGGTCGGCCGGCTGCACCTCGGGGTCCGCCGCTCGCCGACTCGCACGCCGGCCGAGGCGCTGGCCGTCGCGCGGGCGGCATCCGGGGTGGGCCTGGAGGTGCGCGGCCTGATGTTCTACGACGCGCAGGTCGCCGGGCTGCCGGACTCGGCGGCCGTGCGGGTGCTCAAGCGGCGCTCGGTGCACGAGCTGCTCGAGCGCCGGGCGGCAGTCGTCGACGCCGTGCGTGCCGAGTGCGACCTGCGGTTCGTCAACGGCGGCGGCACCGGCAGCCTGCACACGTTCGCGGCCGACACCGCCGTCACCGAGCTCGCGGCCGGGTCCGGTCTCTACGCCTCGACCCTCTTCGACGGCTACGACGACTTCACCCCGCGTCCGGCGATGGCCTACGCGGTGTCGGTCGTCCGGCGTCCGGGGCGTGGGCTGGTCACGACCTTCGGTGGCGGCTACGTCGCGAGCGGGGAGCCCGGCTGGTCGCGCGTGCCGTCGCCGGTGCGGGCCGGCTGGTCGCTGGTGCGCACCGAGGCGGCCGGGGAGGTGCAGACACCGGTCGAGGGCCAGGGGGTCGACGCCCTGGGGTTCGGCGACCGGGTGTGGATGCGCGGTGCGAAGGCCGGCGAGCTGCTCGAGCGCTTCGACGTGCTGCACCTCGTCCGGGACGGCGAGCTCGTCGACTCGGTGCCCACCTACCGCGGCGAAGGACGGAACCACGGATGAGCTCAGGCAGCGGCGCGACCTGGCGCAACTGGGGCGGCAACGTCACCGCGCACCCGAGCGTCGTCACCGAGGTGTCGACGGTCGGGGGTGTCGTCGACGCGGTGCGGACGGCGGCATCGCGGGGGCTCACGCTGCGGGTGGCCGGGACCGGGCACTCGTTCACCCCCCTCGTCGCGACCGACGGGGTGTTGCTGCGGGTCGACGGCCTGCGCGGGGTGCTCGGGGTCGACCGCGAGCGGATGCGCGTGCGCGTCGCCGCGGGCACGCCTCTGCACCAGCTGAACCCGGCCCTCCAGGCGCTCGGGCTGGCGCTGCCCAACCTCGGCGACATCGACCGCCAGACGATCAGCGGGGCGGTCGCCACCGGCACGCACGGTACGGGCGTGCGGCGGCAGGGGATCGCCGCGGCGGTGTGCGGGCTGACGCTCGTCCTGGCCGACGGGTCGGTGCTGCGCTGCTCGGCCGCGGAGTCGCCGGAGGTCTTCGAGGCGGCGCGGGTCGGGCTCGGGGCGCTGGGCGTCGTCGTCGAGGTCGAGCTCCAGTGCGTGCCGGCGTTCCGGCTGCACGCGCGCGAGTCGGGGGAGTCGTTCTCGTCGGTGCTCGGGGGCATCCACGAGCTCGCCGACGCGCACGACCACGTCGACATGCACTGGTTCCCGCACACCGACCGGGTGCTGCTCAAGCGCAACGACCGGGTCGGGCCGGGGGAGGGGCCGGGCCCGTTGCCGCCCTGGCGGTCCCGGCTGGACGACGACCTGCTGGCCAACCGGGTCTACGAGGGCGTCAACCGGGTGCTGGCCCGCGCCCCCCGGCTCACGCCCCGGGTCAACCAGCTGAGTGCGCGGGTCCTCGGGGCACGCGAGTTCGCCGACGACTCGTGGAAGGTGTTCTGCTCCTCACGCGAGGTGCGCTTCGTCGAGTCCGAGTACGCCGTGCCGAGGACGTCCGTCGTCCCGGTGCTCTCGGAGCTGCGCGCGTGGTTCGAGCGGACCTCGGCGCCGGTGCCGTTCCCGGTCGAGGTGCGCTTCATCGGGGCCGACGACGTCTGGCTCTCGACGGCGTACGAGCGCGCCAACGCCTACGTCGCGGTGCACCAGTACCACCGGATGGACCCGGGTCCGCTGTTCGCGGCCTTCGAGGCGATCGTCGCCGAGCACGAGGGGCGGCCGCACTGGGGCAAGGTGCACACCCTCGGCGCCGACCGGCTGCGCTCGCTCTACCCGCGGTTCGACGACGTCCTCGCGGTCCGCGACCGCCTCGATCCGGGTCGCCTCTTCACGAACGCCCACGTCGCCCACCTACTCGGCGACTGACCCCGCGCGTCGGCTCAGCCGCCTCAGCTCGGCTATCCCGCCTGGTGTCACCAACCCCGGCGTCGACGCGGCGGCCCGTCTCGGTGATTGCACGTCGTCGAGGGGAGGCAACACGCAGACCTCGCGCGACCGACACCTGCGTGTTGCCTCCTCTCGGCGGGCGAACTCGGCGCGGGGACGGGGACCTCGCCGTGGGACCCCGCCGTGGGGCCCGCTGTCCGGTGGGCGCGTGAACGGGTCCGGTGCACGGAGGCGTGCGTCGGGCGAGCGGGTCAGGCTGGTGGTTCCACCCGAATCCGTTCGACACACCAGGAGACCACCGTGTTCATCGCCATCCTCGACCTCGCCACGACCCCCGCCGACCGCGCCCGTGCCCTCGCCCAGCTCGAGGGAGAGCGGCCGACCGTCCGCTCGATGCCGGGAAACGTCGCGTTCCGCGTCTACGCCTCGCGCGAGGACGACCGGACCGTGACGGTCGTGCACGAGTGGGCCGACCAGGCCTCGTTCACCGCGTACCTCGCCTCGGAGGCCTTCGCCCGGTCCAACGCGGTGCTGCGGCCGCTCGTCGTCGACGGCCCGGTCAGCCGCCGCTTCCGGGCCGAGCTCGTCGAGTCGGTGGCCTGAGCACCCGCACCGTCCCTAGCATCGGGCCATGGTGCTCCCGTGACCCGCGAGGCGTTCGCGTTCACCCGGTCCTTCGAGTCGACCGGACCGAGCGAGCTGGTCGTCGACCGGCACTACCTGCTGTGCGCCTCCTCCGGCGCGCTGCGGCTGGAGGCCGAGGGCCAGCGCTGGCTGCTGCCGCCGGCTCGGGCCGCCCTGCTGCGCGCCGGGCGACCGGTCACCGTGTCGATCCCGCAACCGGCCCGGACCGCCTCCGTGCTCTTCGACGTGGGCTTCGTGCCGCCGCCGCCTCGGGACCTGACCGTCGTCGACCTCGACCCGCTGGCCCGGGCGCTGCTCGCCGAGTGCAGCGGGTGGCCCGAGTCCGACGACCCGCTGCCGGCCTACCCGCGCACGATGTTCGCCGCGCTGGCCGCGGTCGCCTGGCGACTGGCCGAGCACCCGAGCCCGGTCGTCGTGCCTGCCGGGCGCTCGCCCGAGGTGCGAGCCGCGCTGGCCCTCACCGAGGAGCGCCTCGGCGAGGAGGTCCGCTTCGAGGACGTCGCACGCGCCGTCGGCCTCGTACCCCGTTCCCTCGCTAGGCGGTTCGAGAGCGAGGTCGGGATGCCCTGGCGCGCCGTCCTGCGCCGGATGCGGGTGCTGCGCGCCGTCGAGCTGCTCGCCGCCGACGACACCCCGGTGACGGCCATCGCCCACCGGGTCGGCTACGGCTCCCTCTCGGCGTTCAACGCCGCCTTCCGGGAGCTGACCCGTTCCACCCCGTCGGACTACCGCGCCACGTTCACCCGCTGAGCCGCGGCGCGTCCGAGGTCAGCCCAGACCTCGATGGCTGGACCACGTGGCGGCGGCCCTGGCGGCCGCGGCGTGGACGAGGGCGCGGAGCTCGGGTGAGTCGGGGAGCCGGAACGAGGTGTACGCGCCGCGGCCGCCGGCGGTCGGTCGGCCGTACGCCTTCGCGGCCAGCGTTCCGTCGGGAAGCATCCGGACGTTGAGCGTCGTGAGGAGGAACTCCTCGCCGCGGCGGGTGTCCGTCCACTGCAGGTGTTCCGGGACGGCGACGTTGATCGCCATCGCGCTGACCTCGACCGCGGCAGTCTCAGCGGCCTCGAAGGTCTCGTCGTCCATGAGCCCATCCTGCCCGGCGGTGGCGGGCTCAGGCCCCAGGGTCGGCCCGGGGCGGGCGGTACTGGTGGACGAAGGGCGCGACCTCGGCCGGTGGTTCGCCGAGGTGGACCACCACCCGACACCCCGGGTCGCCGACGGCGATGCGCTCCTCGAGGAGGACGGACGCTCCGCCCTCGTGGTTGCGCGCCGCGATGCCGCCGAAGACGCTCGAGGTCATCCGGCACAGGGCCGGAGCCTGACGGACCGACTCACCGAACGGGCACCGCGTGTTCACGAGGACCACTCGCTCGGCGTTCGCCTCGAGGACGCTGAACCCGCCGTCGATGGCGTGCTTGAGGCGCACGTAGCAGCGGCCGAGGTCCTCGGGGGAGAGCCGGCCGACGATCTGCTCGGCGAGTCGGAACTCCTGCTCCATCTGCCCGCCCACATCGGTGCCGACCTGCGCCACGGCCGCCTCGGCCGCGTCGGGTCCGTGGTGGTGCTCGATGGCCTGGGACAGCTGGACGACGAGGGCCCGCAGGAACGACTCCTTCCCGAAGCCTCCGCCGGGCCGCGCCTCGTGCAGCGCCGGCAGCAGCCCGCTGCTGCGCCGTGGTGGGTCGACGCTCTGCGCGGGACGGCGCGAGACGGCGAGGCGCATCGAGACGACCGTCCCCGACTCGCGACGCACCCGTGCCACGACGTCGTGGGCGAGGTGACGGATGAGCGCCATGCCGCGCCCGGACTCGGGGAGCTCGTCGTCGGGCGCGAGGGACGGGACCGACGGTCGGCCCGCGCCGGCGAGGTCGGCGGACGTCCCGACGTCGTACACGGTGAGGAGGGGGTGCTGCTCGGTCCAGCGCAGGGACACCCAGACCGGCCCCGTGCTGTGCCGCATGGCGTTCCCGACCGCTTCGCTGACCACGAGTTCGGCGTCCTCGACGGCCTCGGTGTCGGCAGTCGCGTGGCGGGCCAGGTACCGGCCGATCTCGCGGCGCAGGTCGCCCAGCTGCTCCGCGCGGTCGAGGTACCAGTCCATGCTGACCCATGATGGGCGTTCGGTGCCGCCGGCGGGGCCGCATCGACGACGCGACTCCCACGGTGGACAGGGATCAGACGGTGGGTTCGGGACAGCCGGCCTCGCGCTCGGCGGCTGCCGCCCGCCGCGAGGACCGCGTCGCCGTCAGCGAGTCGTAGGACAGCAGGACGAGTGCCACCCAGACGATGCCGAACCCGACCCAGAGCCGCCCGGAGACGTGCTCGCCGAGCAGCGTGACGCCGACGACGAGCTGGAGCACCGGGGTGATGAACTGGATGAGCCCGACCGTGACGAGGGGGATGCGCCGGGCGGCCGCGGCGAAGAGCAGCAACGGGACCGCCGTGACGACCCCCGAGAGGACGAGCAGGGTCGTGTGGCCGGCGCCGTCGGTCGTGAACGTCGTCGCCGACTGCGCTGCCAGCACCAGGAGCACGACGACCGCGACCGGCGACAGGACCGCGGTCTCGGCCGCCAGCGAGCGCATCGCCGTGAGCGACGCCCCGACCTTCTTCTTGACCAACCCGTACAGGCCGAACGAGAACGCCAGCGCGAGAGGGACCCACGGCACGACGCCGCCCGCGACGGCCAGCCACACCGACGCCACCGCGCCGACGCCGACGGCCACCCACTGCAGCGGCCGCAGCCGTTCGCGGAGCACGAGCACCCCGAGCGCGACCGTGACGATCGGGTTGAGGAAGTACCCGAGCGCCGCCTCGTAGGTCCGTCCGGTGAGGACCGCGAGGACGTAGATCGTCCAGTTGCCCGCGATGAGCAGGCCGGCGACGGTGATGCCGCCGACGAGCCGCGGACGGGCCACGAAGCCGCGGACCCAGTCGAGGTCGCGCCGGACGAGCAGGACGAGGGCGCACACCGCGAGCGTCCAGAGGATGCGGTGGGCGAGGATCTCGAACGCACCGGCCGGGGCGAGCGCGTGGAAGTAGAGCGGGAACAGTCCCCAGA
>JACXUW010000477.1 GCA_014763705.1 Micrococcales bacterium
TGAGGTTGCCCTGCGGGTCGTTGTCGACGGCCAGCACGCGGCGACCGGCGAGCACCGCGGCGCGGGCGAGCTGGAATAACGTCGTGCTCTTGCCGACGCCGCCCTTCTGGTTGCAGAGGGCGAGGATTCGAGCGGTCATAAGAAAATACCTCCGTTGACGGGAACAACTCTAATACAGCTATTGACGGTGATGCGGGATGCTCAGTGACGCAGCCAGAAGTCGTCGGGGATCGTGGTCGGCTGCACGAGCCACAGGATCGCGGCGCACACGCCCAGAATCGCGGCGATGCCCCACAGGCAGAATTCGGTCTTGGTCATGCTCGCGTGCCTCTCTCTCGACGTCACGACGGGGAGGGGCAGCCCTGCGGCCGCCCCTCCCCCAGTCGGTCAGAACGGGGTGTCGTCGCCCTGGTCGGCGGTGGGCTTGCCGACGACGCGGACGCTCTGCCCGCGCAGACTGACCGCGACCTCATCGGCTCGGACCTCGTGCTGCAAGCGGGTGCCCTGCTCGCCCTTGTACTCGGTGACGCGGTAGCGGCCCGAGAACGTCACGCGGACGTTGCCCGACTGCTCCGCGACCTCGACGAGGTTCACGGCCTGGTTGCCGCTCACGGCGACGTCGTAGGCGACGGTGGGACCGTCGGTGTAGCTGTTGTCCTCCTGGCGGATGCGGTCGCTGACGAGGACGCGGGCGTAGGCGTACGGGCCGTTATCCCCCTCGCGGAGGGTGGGCGTCGCGGCCAGGTTGCCGGTGCGGGTGATGTAGCTCATGGGTTCTTCTCCTTCGGTCGGTATTACAGGTGTTGCCGCTAATAGTGTTATTCTGCCGGGTCGAATGCTTCGCGCTCAACCTCCAATCTGCGGCCGTCCATCTGCGACGGGTACAGCACCAGCTCGATAGGGCTCGTGGGGTCGGGGTTCTGCAAGCGGACGCCCTGCACGGGCGAACCGGCGGTAATCGTCCCCAGCTCGGACACGACGCGGCGGGGCGGGTTGTAGGGGCGGCCGTCCCAGCTCTTGATCCGATCACCGAATCGCAGATCGGCAAGCCGGGTAACGGTGATGGTCTGAGTGGTCATGCTGTCCTCCTCGGTAATAACTCTATTGTAGTAAATGACTCTATTATGGTCAAGCCTTTTCGGCTTCTCCGCGCAGCAGCTCGGCCACCTTCTGGGCCAGCAGCCAACGGCGATCGGCGGCCGCGCGATCCTCGGCGGTGTAGTCGCCGTAGCTCGCCTGGTGCTCGAAGTCCTCGCGGCCTCGGCGGGCCGTGTCCAGCAGCTCGTCGATGCCTGCGCACAGCTCGGCGTCGACCGGGACGACGCGCCCGCCGCCGTCGACGACCAGGCTCAGGGGCTCGGCCATCCCCGCGACGTGCATCGCGTAGCCGTCGCCCTCGCGCTCGACGTAGGCCGTCAGCACGGTTGCCGATTCGTCGTTGTCGAAGTCGACCCGGCCGTAGCTGTCGGGGTCATCCCCGAGCGGCCAGAGCTGCGGCTCTAGGCGGGTGCCTCGGTCATACGGGGTCAGCTTGCGAGCGTTCATGGTTCCTCCTTGGGTAGGTATTACCAGTATAAGCGGTAATAGAGTTATTTACTACGGGTGTCAGGCGGCAAAGTGAGCGGCTACCCGCTCGATGTGGTCGGGTCGGAGGTCGCACCAATGATCGTCATCGTCGACGACGACAACGGGGGCCACGGTGTAGCCCAGCTCCTCGGTGACGTACTCGCGCGCGTCGGGGTTCTCGGTGATGTTCACCTCGACGTAGGGGACGCCCTTGCTGTCGAGCATCATCTTCGTCATGCGGCACTTCCCACACTGCGGGCCGGTCGTGTAGACGGTTAGCGCTTCCATTTGGTAATCCTCCCACCCCTCGTTTTTTTGCCGTGAAGGCGGTTTACCGCCGCTAGGGAGGATGCCCGGAGCTCAACCCGTAGGGCGGTGGGGGAGAGAGTTTCGGCGCGAAATAAGGGAGCGCAGCGACCGCGTGCCGAAAGTCTCGGAGGAGCCGGCGGCGCAGCCGCTTGGGTGGAGGGTTGACGACCGTATGCTGCCGAAGGCTTCACGGCAAAAGAACGGGCCGTAGGCCCTGACTGTGCCGGCACCGCCGGCTCGACCAGCGAGCCCCTGGGCTCGCCTCCGCGCAGCGGATCGGCTCTACGCGACGCGGCGCTGCGGGGTGTCGAGCAGCTTCACGGCTGGCCCGTCGCAGTACCGGCACCGGACGCCGACGGTCATCCCGTGGGAGCAATAGCCGGGGTCGATCCACTCGCCGTCGGCGTCGACGTCGGCGGGGGTCTCGTCGACAACGGTTCTCGAGCGGAGATCTCCGTCGGCGTCGCGCTCGTAGGGGCGCACGGCCGTTCCCTCGCGCTCCTCGATGATGATCCGTCGAGCTGCGGCGTAGTCCAGCCGGCCATCGGCTCGGCGCGGGTGCGGGCCGTAGGCGTGGGTGCCGTCGTCGGGGACGAGGGAGAGTTGACCGCGGCTCGGTCGACTTCGGGCATCGGGTCGACGGGGTGCGTGCATCCA
>JACXUW010000478.1 GCA_014763705.1 Micrococcales bacterium
GCGCCGCGGCCTACGATGGCCGTTCGCCCGCGCACGGCCCACACCCCAGGACTGACACATCATGGAAACCGCTGAGATCCGGCGCCGCTGGCTCGACTTCTTCGGCCGCAACGGCCACACCGTCGTCCCGAGCGCCTCGCTCCTGCTGGACGACCCCAACCTGCTCTTCGTCAACGCGGGCATGGTCCCGTTCAAGCCGTACTTCCTCGGCCAGGAGACGCCGCCGTGGAACCGCGCGACGAGCGTCCAGAAGGTCGTGCGCACCCAGGACATCGAGGAGGTCGGCAAGACCTCCCGGCACGGCACCTTCTTCCAGATGAACGGCAACTTCTCCTTCGGCGACTACTTCAAGGAGGGGGCCATCCGGCTCGCCTGGGAGCTGGTCACCACACCGCAGGACCGGGGTGGCCTCGGGATCGACGGCGACCGGCTCTGGGCGACCGTCCTCGACGGCGACGACGAGTCGATCGACCTGTGGCTCGAGCTGACCGACATCCCCCGCGAGCGGCTGGTCCGCCGTGGCCTCGCCGACAACTACTGGCACATGGGGGTCCCCGGCCCGGGTGGTCCGTGCTCGGAGATCTACTACGACCGGGGCCCCGAGTACGGCCCCGAGGGCGGCCCCGCCGTCGACGAGGACCGCTTCCTCGAGTTCTGGAACCTCGTCTTCATGCAGGAGGAGCTCTCGGCGGTCCGCTCGAAGGTCGACTTCGACGTCGCCGGACCGCTGCCGAAGAAGAACATCGACACCGGGATGGGCCTGGAGCGGATGGCGTCCATCCTCCAGGGCGTCGACAACATGTACGAGATCGACGAGATCTACCCGGTCCTCGACAAGGCCGCGGAGATGACCGGCAAGCGCTACGGCGAGCACTCCGGGCACTCGGCGGAGTCCAGCCACCCCGACGACGTCCGGCTGCGGGTCGTCGCCGACCACGTGCGCTCGGCGCTCATGCTCATCGGCGACGGCGTGACCCCGGGCAACGAGGGCCGCGGCTACGTCCTGCGTCGGATGCTGCGGCGTGCGGTGCGGTCCATGCGGCTGCTCGGCCACGAGGACCCGTGCCTCCCCGAGCTGCTGCCGGTCTCGCTCGAGCGGATGGAGCGCTCCTACCCCGAGCTGCGCACCGACTGGGACCGGATCAGCCAGACGGCGTACGCGGAGGAGGAGGCGTTCCGGCGCACCCTCGCCGCGGGGACGACGATCCTCGACACCGCGGTCGCGCGGACCCGGGAGTCCGGGGGCCGGGTGCTCGCCGGCGACCAGGCGTTCGCGCTGCACGACACCTACGGGTTCCCGATCGACCTGACCCTCGAGATGGCGGCCGAGCAGGGTCTCGAGGTCGACCGCGAGGGGTTCACGCGGCTCATGCACGAGCAGCGGACCCGGGCCAAGGCCGACGCGCAGTCGAAGAAGACCGCGCACGGCGACACGAGCGTCTACCGCGGGATCGCCGACGGCCTCGGCGCCCCGGTCGAGTTCACCGGCTACCACGAGGTGGTCTCCGAGGGCCGCGTCGCGGGCCTGCTCGTCGACGGCGCGCCGGTCGCGTCGGTGACGGCGGGCCAGGACGTCGAGCTCGTCCTCGACCGCACGCCGTTCTACGCCGAGGGCGGTGGCCAGCTCGCCGACGGCGGGCTCGTCCGGCTCGCGAGCGGCGCGCTCGTCGAGGTCCGCGACGTCCAGGCGCCGATCGGCGGCCTCGTCGTGCACCGCGCCACCGTGCTCGAGGGCGAGGTGGCGACCGGCGAGACCGCGCTGGCGCAGGTCGACATCGAGCGGCGCCGCTCGATCTCGCGCGCGCACACGGCGACCCACATGGTGCACAAGGCGATCCGGGAAGCGTTGGGGGAGACCGCGACCCAGGCCGGTTCGGAGAACTCGCCCGGTCGCTTCCGGTTCGACTTCCACGCGTCGTCGGCGCTGCCGCACTCGGTGCTGCGCGACGTCGAGTCGAGGGTCAACGCACTCCTCCTCGACGACCTCGCGGTCCGTGCCGACGTGATGACCCAGCAGCAGGCGCGCGACGCCGGCGCGATGGCGCTCTTCGGCGAGAAGTACGGCGACGCCGTGCGCGTCATCTCGGTCGGCGACTGGGCCCGGGAGCTGTGCGGGGGCACCCACGCCGAGCGCACGACGCAGCTCGGGCTCGTCACGCTGCTCGGTGAGGCGTCGATCGGCTCGGGCGTGCGCCGCGTCGAGGCGCTCGTCGGCGCCGACGCGTTCTCCTTCCTCGCCCGCGAGCGCGCCATCGTCATCCATCCGGCGGCCTATGTGAACCCGGCCTGGATCGCCACCCAGGGGCGCATCGGTCGCAGCCAGGGCTGCCCGGCAGTACGCCCGGAGGTCGCACGCATGGTGGTCGACAGCCTCAAGGGTGGGCAGTTCATGTTTTCCTGGTATCCGGACCAGAAGTGGGTGCGCAATTCGGCCTACCTGAACTGCAAGCCGAACCAGGTGGCGGGCATCCTGGCCGCGCGTTCGGACGGCTGAACCTCGCATCGTCAAATGGTGTGAAAC
>JACXUW010000479.1 GCA_014763705.1 Micrococcales bacterium
GTGCGGACGTCCCAGACCCGCCCCTCGAAGACGAGCGTGGAGTCGACGACGGGCCGGGACTCGAGCCGGTCGTGGAACAGCTCAGGCACGCGCGTCGGCCGGCTCCGCGACCCGCGGCCGCTCGACCTCGACGAGTCGCGCCGCGCGCTGCTCCTCGATGGCCGCCCCGATGAGTCCCGCGAAGAGCGGGTGCGCCCGGGTGGGGCGCGACTTGAACTCGGGGTGCGCCTGGGTCGAGACGTAGTAGGGGTGCACCTCGCGCGGCAGCTCGACGAACTCGACGAGTCCGAGCTCGGGGTGGGTGCCGCTGATCACGAGGCCGGCCTCGACGAGCCGGGCGCGGTAGCCCTCGTTCACCTCGTAGCGGTGGCGGTGACGCTCGTCGGCGCTCGTCGCGCCGTAGACCTCGGCGACGACCGAGCCGGCGAGCAGGTCGGCGCGCTGGCTGCCGAGCCGCATCGTGCCACCGAGGTCGCCCGCTCCCTCGACGAAGGCCTTCTGCTCCTCCATCGTCGCGATGACCGGCGCCGGGGTGTCCGGGTCGAACTCGGTCGAGCTGGCGCCCTCGATGCCGGCGACGTCCCTGGCGTACTCGATGACCATGCACTGCAGGCCGAGGCAGATGCCGAGGGTCGGCACCTTGTGGGTGCGGGCCCAGCGCAGGGCCCCCACCTTGCCCTCGATGCCGCGGACCCCGAAGCCGCCGGGCACGAGGACGGCGTCGACCCCGCCCAGCGCCCGCTGCGCGCCGGCGTCGGTCTCGCACTCGTCGGAGGCGACCCACCGGATGCGCACCCGGGCGTCGTGGTGGAACCCGCCGGCGCGCAGCGCCTCGGTGACCGAGAGGTAGGCGTCGGGCAGGTCGACGTACTTCCCGACGAGCGCCACCTCGACCTCGTGCTCGGGCCGGTGCACCCGCTCGAGGAGAAGGTCCCAGTCGGTCCAGTCGACGTCGCGGAAGACGAGCCCGAGCCGGCGCACGACGTAGGCGTCGAGGCCCTCGCGGTGGAGCACCTTCGGGATGTCGTAGATGCTCGGGGCGTCGACGGCGGCGGCGCAGGCCTCGTTGTCGACGTCGCACATCAGGCTGATCTTGCGCTTGATCGAGTCGGGGATCTCGCGGTCGGCGCGCAGGACGAGCGCGTCCGGCTGGATGCCGACCTGGCGCAGGGCGGCGACCGAGTGCTGGGTCGGCTTGGTCTTCAGCTCGCCGCTCGGGGCGAGGTACGGGACGAGCGAGACGTGGAGGAAGAAGACGTTGTCGCGGCCGAGGTCGTGGCGCACCTGGCGGGCCGCCTCGAGGAAGGGCAGCGACTCGATGTCGCCGACCGTGCCGCCGATCTCGGTGATGATGACGTCCGGCGCGTCGGCGTCGGAGACGCCGGGCGAGCCGGCCGCCTGGGCCCGCATCCGCTCCTTGAGCTCGTTCGTGATGTGCGGGATGACCTGGACGGTGTCACCGAGGTACTCCCCGCGGCGTTCCTTCTGGATGACCCGGTTGTAGACCTGGCCGGTCGTCACGTTCGCGCTGCCGCGCAGGTTGACGTCGAGGAAGCGTTCGTAGTGCCCGATGTCGAGGTCGGTCTCGGCGCCGTCGTCGGTGACGAAGACCTCACCGTGCTGGAACGGGTTCATCGTGCCGGGATCGACGTTGAGGTACGGGTCGAGCTTCTGCATCGTCACCCGCAGCCCCCGCGCCCGGAGCAGGTGTCCGAGGCTGGAGGCGGTGAGCCCCTTGCCGAGAGAGGAGGCGACGCCTCCGGTCACGAAGATCTGTTTCGTCTGGAGCACCACGGGCTTCAACGATACGTCATCCGGCGCCCACCTCGCGGTAGGCCTCCAGCGCGGCGGTGAGGGCGTCGGCCTCCGAGGGCAGCTGCGCCGCCCGCTCGACGGCCTTGGAGCGCAGGTCGTCCCGGACGCCGCCGTGCGTCACGACGTCGCGGACGGCCCGGGAGAGCGACGTGGCGTCGTCGACCGGGACCAGCACGGCGGCGTCGCCGACGACCGCCGCGGTGCCCCCGGCGTCGGTGGCGACGATGGCTGCGCCGGCGTGCAGCGCCTCCTGCAGCCCGACCGGCTGCCCCTCCCAGAGGGCGCTCGAGACGACGACGTCGGCGGCGGCGAGCAGGTCCGGGACGTCGTCGCGCCGGCCGAGGAGCCGCACCGGCAGGTGCTCGGCGTCGATGCGGCGCTGCAGCTCGGCGCGCTGCGGGCCGTCCCCGGCGACGACGGTGACGAGGTCGAGGTCGGTCAGCTCGCGGTGGGCGTCGAGGAGGCGGTGCAGCCCCTTCTGCGGGGCGAGCCGCGCGACGACGACCCCGAGGCAGGTGCGGGCGTCGAGCCCGAGCTCGGCGTGCACGGCGTAGCGGTCGCGCCGGGCCGGCTCGAACGGCGGGGCGGGGACGACGGCCAACCCGGTGCGCCGGGCACCGAGCCGGCGCATCCGCTCGACGAGGTCCGCGGAGACCCCCAGGACGAGGGCGGATCCGCGGGCCACGACGCGCTCGAGCGC
>JACXUW010000480.1 GCA_014763705.1 Micrococcales bacterium
CGTCGGGACGGGGGTGGAAGTCCGGGGTCCAGCCGGCGGGGACGGCGCGGCCGGAGTACTGACGGGCCTCGGAGGCCTCGCCGTGGTCGGCGACCATCGGGTTGGGCGCCCCCTGGAGGTCGGTGTCGCGGCGCCGGATGGTGTCCCGCATCCGGGCGAACCGGCCGTCCTCCCGGAGCCGCTCGAACTGCTCGTGGAGGTTGAAGACGAGCGTGGCGACCGGCGCGCGCCGGGCGATCCGCGAGGCGTCCGGGTGCAGGCCGACGACGAAGAAGGGCGTCCCGCCGTGGCTGAAGGCGAAGTGCGGATCGACCGGGTCGGCGGCCACCGCGCCGGGCCACTGCGCGGCGTCCTGCTCGTGGAGGTGGCGCAGGGCAGCCCAGAGCCGTTCCTCGAAGACCTGCTCGCCGGCCGGCCGCGGTCCGCGGAAGCAGGCGACGAAGGAGACGAGGTCGCCCTCGGCGTCGGCGTCCGCGGCGAAGGCCCGCAGGCGACGTCCGAGCTCGTCGAGCGATCCTCCCGGCCGGGTGTCGGTGAGGTCGTCGAGGACGACGGGTGTCACGGCGCCACGTCGGAACACGGACCGCGCGCCGAGGCAGGGGTACTCCGGATGCGCCACCATCTCCGCGAGCGCCGCGACGACCCGGTCCGCCGGCTCGGTGTGCAGGTGGTCGGCGCGCCGGGCATCGAGCATCCCGGCCAGTGCTGCGTCGGGCCGGTCGTCGAGCGGGAGATCGGGCGTGGGGGGAGGTGGCACGTCGCTCCCGTACCCATCGGTAGCCCCCGGTATGCGACCGGCCGGGACCGTCGTGGTCCCGGCCGGTCGCGCGTCGAGGTCAGCCGCGGTAGCCGGTGGGGTCCTCGCCGAGGTCGACGATCGCCGCGACCGGGCCACCGCCGTCGGGGCCCTGGTGCGCCGCCGAGACGGAGACGAACACCGCCGGGTCGCCGGTGACCGACGCCGTGACCCCGCCGACGCACGACTTGATCTGCCGGTGCCAGTGCACGTCGGAGTCGTCGAGCATCGCGTTGCGGCGGCCGCGGACCTGGCCGTCCTGGCTGGCCTCGCACTTGAGGAAGACGTTGACCAGCCGGCCGTCGAGGTCGCTGTGGTGCGGGCGCTCGGGCAGCTCGAGCCCGGCGTCCTTGATGGCGGCCCAGATGCCGTCCTGGTCGAGCGCGTCCTGCATCACCGAGTGACCGATCCGGTAGCGGCCGCCGACGCCGCGGGCGTTGCCGACGACGACGACCTGCGCCTGGTCGAGCTCGACGCCGGACGAGCAGGAGGCCACCGACGAGTACAGCGAGCGGTCGTGCATGACGTCCGCGTCGGTCGGCATCTCGATCTCGCCGAGCGCCACCGCGATACCGAGGGCGGTGCAGCCGTTGGACAGGTCCATCGACTCGTGCGTGTGCTCGGTCCACACCGTCTTCCCGCGGGACTTCGCGTCACGGATCGTGTGGATGGTGAGCAGCGGCGTCTTGGTCTGCACGTAGTGGACGTCGGCGGGGTCGGTGATGCCGGCCCGCTCCATCGCGACCTTCACGGCGTCGGCGACCTTGGTGACCATCGCGGTGCGGCCGATGTCCTCGGGGAGCAGCTGCTCGCTCATCGCGAAGCCGACGGTGAGGCGCGGCTCGTCGGTCGCCACGGCCTGCTCGGCGGGCACGGTGGCGAAGATCGTCGCGTGCGGGCTGATGACGCCGTCGGTGCCGCCGGACCAGACGATCGGGATGTCCTTCACCCGGGCCGGGTCGGCACCCTTCTCGACGAGCACCTCGCGGAACGCGCGGTCGGCGATGATGCGCGTGTAGTCGTTGACCCCGCCGTTGCCCTCGGTCTTCCCGATGACGGCGATGACGCGGTCGGCCTCCATGACGCCGTCGTCGATGAGCTTGCCCAGCTCGGAGGCGTCGGAGACGGTGTGCAGCGGGACCTTGCGGACCTCGATGGCGTCGGGCACGGCGGTGTTCCTCTCAGTCGGGTTCGACGACGGTGCCGAAGGACCCGTCGACGGCGTCGGTGATGTGGGTGAGCGAGGTGATGACGCCGCGGGGTCCGCCGGCGGCGACGAATCGGGTGACGGCCTCGACCTTGGGGCCCATCGAGCCGGAGGCGAACTCGCCGGCTGCCGCGATGTCGCGCAGCTCGGAGAGCCGGACGCGGCCGAGGTCGCGCTCGGCCGGCGTGCCGAAGCCCACCTTGGCGTGGTCGACGTCGGTCGCGATGACGAGGACGTCGGCGTCGAGCGAGCGGGCGAGGAGCGCGGCGGTGAGGTCCTTGTCGATGACCGCCTCGACGCCGTGCAGCCGGCCGTCGGGCTGCCGGACGACGGGGATGCCGCCGCCCCCGGCGGTCACGACGACGTAGCGGTCGGCCACGCGGGCGCCGGGGATCAGGCCGACGATGTTCACGCCGTTGAACGTCCGGGCGCCCTCGCGCGTATGCCCCTGGGCCTCGAACGGCTGAAGCCGCCCGAACGGGGCCGGCGCCACGCCCATCGCATCCAGCCG
>JACXUW010000045.1 GCA_014763705.1 Micrococcales bacterium
GCTCGCCGCCTCGAAGGATATGGCGCGGATGCGCTCCTTGGGCACGAGGCCGAGCAGCATCTGGTCGGCGCAATAATCGATGCTGACGATACCGTGACGGACGGGGAGCGGCGCGCGCGGCTGGCAGGCCGTGAGGGCCGCCAGCATCGCGAGGGCCGCTCCCGCGCGCATCAGAAGGCCCAGCGGACCCCGACATAGGCCGAGCGGCCCGCGGTGCCATAGCCCGCCACGGTCTGATAATCGGTGTCGAACAGATTTTCGATCCGGCCATAGACATCGATTCCGGTGACGAGCGGGTAGCTCGCGCGCAGATCGACCAGCCAATAATCGTCCAGCGTCACATTGTTCGCGCGATCGTCGAAGCTCTTGCCGGCATAGCGCGCGGCGACCGACAGGTCGGCGCCGGCAAAGGCGCCGCCGGGCGTCCAGCCGAGTTCGGCATTGGCAAGATGCTTGGGGCGCCGCGCCAGCCGGTTGCCCTCGTAGACCGAACCGGGGGTGCGGTCGGTGGCGACGACGAGGACCACCTCGGCACCAGGCCCACCGGCCGCGGCGGCCCGGACGGCGGCCACGGCGCGCTCGCGCAACGGGGCGGCCGCGTCGATGCGTCCGGTGTAGCGCGGCAGCAGCATCGGCGCGCTCGGCACGACGACGACGGCCGGCGTCACGCGAGCCCCCGGACGGTCCGGGCCGGCGGCAGCTCACCGGCGACGACGGAGACGAGGTCGAGGACCTGGCGGGTCTCGACCACCTCGTGCACCCGGTAGACCTGGGCGCCCTGCCACGCGCAGAGGGCCGTCGCCGCCAGCGTTCCGGTGAGCCGCTCGCCCACCGGCAGGTCGAGCGCCTCGCCGACGAAGTCCTTGTTGGACAACGAGACGAGCACCGGCCACCCGAGGACCGTCAGCTCCTCGAGCCGGCGGGTCACCTCGAGCGAGTGCCAGGTGTTCTTGCCGAAGTCGTGCGCCGGGTCGATGACGACCCGCTCGCGCTCGACGCCCTCGGCGACGGCGCGCTCGGCCTGCGCGAGGAGGGAGGTGCGCACGTCGGCCACGACGTCGTCGTACTCGATGCGGTGGGGCCGGGTGCGTGGCGTGACGCCGCCGGTGTGCGTGCAGACCAGCGCCGCACCGAACTCCGCTGCGACGGAGGGCAGCCGGGGATCTGCCCCACCCCAGGCGTCGTTGATGAGGTCGGCGCCGACCTCACAGACGGCGCGCGCCACCTCGCTGCGCCACGTGTCGACGCTGATCACGAGGTCGGGGTAGGCCGAGCGGACCCGCTCGACGAACCCGACGACGCGGCGCTTCTCCTCCTCGGCGTCGATCTCCGCCCCGGGTGCCGCCTTGATGCCGCCGATGTCGACGATGTCCGCGCCCTGCTCGACGACCTGGGTGACGCGGTCGAACGCGGCGTCCTCGGCCCAGGTGACGCCGCGGTCGTAGAACGAGTCCGGGGTGCGGTTGACGATGGCCATGACGAGCCGGTCGGTGGGTCCGTACTCGTGCCGCCCGAGCCGGAGGGGAGCGCCGCGGCTCATGCGGTCACCTCAGTGGCCGGGCGGTAGCCCTCCACGGACACCGCCGGCGGGCGCTCCGCGAGGTCGACGGCGCGCGGGTGCGGCACGAAGCCGTCCGGGCCTCGGTCGTACTGGGTCAGCGTCGCGCTGCTGCGCGGCGCCCGCGACGCGCCCCGCTCGAGCCGGGCCTCGACCGCCGCGATGACCTGCACCGCCATCGGGCCGAGGGTGTCGTGCCGGTGGTGACGGTGCGCCCGCCGGCCGAGGTCGACCTGGGCGATGGCCGAGGCCCCGAGCAGCGCAGCGGTGTCGACGAGCGCCGCCACCTCGACGCCGTACCCGACGGGCACCGAGAACTGCTCCATCGCCGACCGACGCACCGCCCACTCGCCCGCGAGCGGCTGCACCAGTCCGGCCAGCTCGGGGTGGTGCAGGGCGAGCAGCGGCCGGGCGACGAGCTCGGTGACCCGCCCACCGGTCTCGGCCTCGCGTCCGTCGGCGTCGAGCAGCGGCCGGTCGTAGACCGCCTTGACGAGGGCGAGCGAGGAGTCGGTGAGCAGCGGCCCGAGCAGCCCGCTGACGAAGTGCGTGCCCCACTCGACGAGGTCGGCGTCGAGGAACACGAGGACGTCCCCGGTCGTCACGTGCAGCGCCTTCCACAGCGCCTCCCCCTTGCCCCGTGCCGGCCCGAGCGACGGCAGCACCTCGGCGGCCGCGTGCACGACGGCGCCCGCCTCCCGGGCGACCCGGGCCGTGGCGTCGGTGGAGTCGGAGTCGATGACGACGAGCTCGTCGACGAGCGGCACGTCCTCGACCCAGGCCGCGCGGACCCGGCCGACGACGTCGCCGACGGTCGCCTCCTCGTCGCGCGCGGGCACGACGACGCTGACCCGGGTCGACCCCTTGGCGGCGAGCAGCGCGGCGGGGTCGTCGACGCGCGCGACGGTGCGGACCGGCATCAGGCCTCGTCGGCCACCGGGCGGCGGAAGGTGGCGAGCATCCCCACCGCGGCGAGCAGCCCGCCGACGGCCGCGGCCAGCCCCCACCACGGTCCGTGCAGCGACCAGCCGAGGGCGGCGTCGAGCGACCACCCGCCGGGTCCGACGACGGCGAGCGCGACGGCGACCATCGCGACGAGCAGGACGTACTCCCAGCCACCCTTGAAGACGAAGTAGCCCTTGCCGCGGTGGTCGGTGAGCGCGGCGACCGTCATCAGCCCGACGAAGGCCATCGAGGCGAGCCCGGTGAGCAGGCCGAGCGTGACGAGGGCGCCGGCGACCATCTCGGTCGTCGCGGCGACCCGCGCGTGCAACCACCCGGGGCGCAGGCCCAGTGACTCGAACCACCCGGCGGTCCCCGTGAGCCCGCCACCGCCCCACACCTTGTTCGCGCCGTGCAGCACGAGCATCGGTCCGAGGGCGAGCCTCAGCACGAGCATCCCGAGGTCGAGGTCCATCCCGCTCCGTCCGTGGTGGTGGGTCGTGGTCGGTCGTCCGGTCGGCCGTCCGGGGGTGTCCGGTGCGCCGGCGCCGGGCGGCCACGGGCAGGCCCACTCTAGGTGGCGGCCCCGGGCCGTCCGGCACGGTGCCGGGACGCGCCGGTCAGTCGGTGACCTCGACGCCCTTCCAGAACGCGTACCGGCCCGTGATCTCGCGCGCGGCGTCCTTGGGCGCCGGGTAGTACCAGGCGGCGTCGGCGTTGAGCTGCCCGTCGACCTCGATGCCGCGGTAGCTCGCCGTGCCCTTCCACGGGCAGACGGTGTGCGTGTCGGAGGGCCGCAGCAGGTCCTCGCGCACGGACTCCGCCGGGAAGTAGTGGTTGCCCTCGACGACGACCGTGTCGTCGCTCTCGGCGACGACGGTTCCGTTCCAGATGGCCCGCATGGCCGGCTCCTCACGTGGCGGTGGTGGGACCTCGGCGAGAACGCCCGCCCCCACGCTCCCTCTTCCCGCCGTCGAAGGTTGTCCGCGCCCCGCCGCGGGGTGAGGATGGCCCGGTGACCGACACCGCCGCCCGCGCCACCGAGCTCCTCGCACTCCACCGCGCCCCCGAACTGCTCACCGTCGTCAACGTCTGGGACGTCGTGAGCGCCCGGGTCGTCGCCGACGTCCCCGGCACGCGGGCGCTGGCGACGGCCTCGCACTCCATCGCCGCCTCGGCCGGCTACGAGGACGGCGAGATCATCCCGGTCGAGGAGATGCTCGCCGCCGTGGGCCGGATCGCCGCCGCCACCACGCTGCCCGTGACCGCCGACCTCGAGTCCGGCTACGGCGACCCCGGCGGCACGGTGCGCCGGGCCCTCGACCTCGGCGTCGTCGGTGCGAACATCGAGGACCGGATGCAGCCCCTCGGCGACGCGGTGCGGGCCGTGGAGGCGGTCATGGCCGCAGCCCACGAGGCCGGCGTGCCGGACTTCTGCCTCAACGCGCGCACGGACGCGTTCGTCCGGGACGAGGGTCGCACCCCGAGGAGTGCCTCGCGGTGGCGATCGAGCGGGGCCGCGCCTTCCTCGACGCCGGCGCCCCGCTCGTCTTCGTGCCGCGGGTGACCGAGCGGGCCCACGTCGAGGCCCTCGTCGACGCGTTCGGTCCGCAGCGGCTCACCCTCATCGTCGTGCCGGGTTCGCTGCCGCTGCCCGAGCTCGAGGCGCTCGGCGTCGCCCGGGTGTCCTACGGCCCCTGGTCGCAGCGGGTCGCGCTCACCGCGGTGCAGCAGCTCGCCGAGCGGGCCCTGGCCGGCGACGGCCTCCTCCCGGACGACGTGCGCGCCCTGAACTGAGTTCTCCCGTAAGCCAGTGCGGACAGGGTGGTCAGGCCTCGGCGAGCGCCTTGAGGGTGAGCAGCTGCCGCCGGGCCATCACGAGGTCGCCGACGCAGACGAACGGCGCGAGCAGCCGGCCGCGGTCGAGGACGACCTTGAGCAGCAGCCGGGTCGAGCCGTCCGGGGTGGAGCGGACGCGGTAGCTCATGACCCCGCCCAGGATGCGTGCGGTCAGCTCGTGGCCCGGGTCGACCGCGAGGATGCGGCCGAGAGCTCGGCCGCCGCTGCGGCTGAAGGGCTCCCCGACGACCGGCGGGTCGAGCCCGAGCAGCCTGCGCGGCGAGCGGTGCCCGCGGTTGTCGACCCAGTCGTAGGAGTAGGGCGCCGCCCGCACCTGGGCCACCCACGTCCACACCCGGTCGGCCGGCGCCGCCACGGTGACCCCGCGCCAGGCCTCGAGGACGGGACGGGGCACGACGGCGTCGCAGCCGAACCGCAGCCCCGTCTCCTCGTCCGTCACGCCCCAGCGGTCCCCGATCACGCCGTCATCCTCGTCGCGCTGGTGCGCCGCCGCCGCTGACCGGGTCAGGCGGCCGAGGCCCGGCGCAGCACGAGCGCCGCGACGTCGTCGTCCGAGGACTCGTCGCCGACCCGGGCCACGACCTGCGCGAGACCCTCGTCGAGCGAGTGGCCGGCGAGCTCGCGCACGGCGGACTGCAACCGGTCGAGACCGGTCTCGATGTCCTCGCCCCGCCGTTCGACGAGCCCGTCGGTGACGAGCAGCAGTGCATCCCCGGGACCGACCTCCACCTCGAGACCCGTTCGGCCGGAGGCGAGCCCGAGCGGCGGCCCGTCGGCGTCGGGGAGCCGCACGACGCGGCCGTCCGGGTGGGTGAGGAAGGGTGGCAGGTGCCCGGCGCTCGCGATGCTCAGGGTGCCCCGCTCGGCGTCGGCGAGGACGTAGACGAGGGTGACGAGCTGTTCGGTGTCGAACTGGGTGACCATCCGGTCGAGGGCGTCGAGAACGGCCACCGGGGCGGGGTCGACCGAGGCGAAGGCCCGCACCGCGGCGCGCATCTGGGCCATCGCCGCCGACGCCGCGACCCCGCGACCCATGACGTCGCCGACGAAGGCCACGTGCCGGCCGTCGCCGAGCCCGAACGCGTCGTAGAAGTCGCCGCCGACCTCGGTGCGACCCGACGGCTCGTACCGCCACGCGACGTCCCAGTCAGCATCGCCGACGAGGTCGTCCGGGAGCACGGCACGTTGCAGCTGCTCCGCGACCGCGCGGGTCTGCCCGTAGAGGTCGGCGTTGTCGATGGCGCTCGCGGCGCGCCGGGCCAGGTGCTCGGCGAACCGGACGTCGTCCTCGTCGTAGCGCCGCGCGGGGTCCGAGGAGGCCCACGTGAGCACGCCCGACACCGTCCCGCGGACGAGGAGCGGCACGGCGAGGACGCTGCGGATCTCGAGCTCCGCGAGGGCGGCCCGGTGCTCGGGGTCGCGGGCGGCCTCGTCGAGCAGGGACTCGGGGACGTCGTGGAGGAGCAGGGGTGCGCCGGTGGCGGCCACGCGTCCGACGAGCGACCCGCCGGAGGGACCCTCGGGCCAGCGTTCCTGGAGCCGGGTGACGATCTCGGCCTTGGCCGGGTCGGTGTGGGCGGCGGCGAGGCGCCGCAGCGACCCGCCGCGGACGACGTCGATGGCGCACCAGTCCGCGAAGCGCGGCACCGTCATCCGGGTCACCTTCGCCGTCGTGGCCCGCAGGTCGAGGCTGCTCGCGAGCTGGATGGAGGCCTCGGCGAGGAACGCGAGGCGGCTCGTCTGCTTCTCGGCGACGGCAGCCGCCTCGATGCGCTCGAGTGCCTGGGCGCAGGTGTCGGCGAGGACGTCGAGGAACTCGAGCTCGACCGGGTGCGGCGGCACGGCCTCGGGGATCGAGAGGTGGATGGCGCCGATCGTGCGTCCGGCGGTGCGCAGCGGCACGGTGATGACCGACCGGTCACCGCGCTGCGTGATCCCGGGGTAGCGCTCGGCGATCTCGTCGGCGCCGACGAGGACGATCCGCTCCCCCGTCCGGATCGCGTCGGAGACCGTGTTCGGGGTGTCGAGCGAGAAGGTCTGCCACTCGGCCGCCTCCCCGGCCTCGAGGCCACGCAGTCCGATGAGCCGGACGGCGGACTCGCCGTGGCGCAGACCGAGGGCGGCGATCGTCGCACCGACCGCGTCGGCCATGTGCTGGGTCACGACCTTGGTGACCGCCTCGACGCTCGACGCCGAGGTGAGCTCGTTCGTCACGTGCGCCAGCTCGGTGAGGGTCTGCCCCACCCGACGCGGCAGACGCGGCCCCCGGGGCACTGCGTCGAACGGCTCCATGACCGGATCCTCGCAGGTCGGCGCCGCGTTGTCAGCAGGGAGCCGGAGGGGTCGGCGCGTCCCCCGCGCGGCGCGCCGGCCCCTCAGGAGGTCTCGAACGGCCCCGCGGCTGCGGACGTGGGGTGCTCGTGGACGCCGAGGCACCGGTCGAGCAGGGTCACCCCGAGGACGGTCAGCACGACGACGACGAGCAGCCCCACGCGGTCGACGACGGTGTCGGCCAGGGCCACCAGCCCGCCGACCGTGTGGCCGACGAGGGCACCACCGAGCGTGGCCAGCGTGTGCCGGTCCGACCATCCCGGGGCCGCGGACCACCGGCGGAGGGACACGTACGCGGCCGACGCGAGCACCACCACGCCGACCATCGGGAGGACGACCCAGGCACCGTGCGTGAACGCCGGCTGGGTCGCGTCCCCGAGCGGGAAGGAGAGCAGGACGAAGCAGAGCGTCGCGACGCCCGCCCCGGAGGCGAGCGTGGTACGTGAGGGGACCGGCACCGGGACGGTGCGCGGACGGGCCGGGGGCAGGACGACGAGCGCCAGCACACCGAGGAGGACGACGGCGGCGACGCAGCCGAGGACGAACCCGGCGGGCGCCTGGTAGCCGGGGTCCTCGACCGGCGGCACCGACACCCTCAGCACCCCGACCCCGAGCAGCGCGACGAGGCCGGACACGACGAGCCCGGTGCGCCCGAGGTAGGGCCGCCCGCGGTGGCGCGGGAACACCAGCCCGGTGAGGGCGATGGGGACGACGAGGGTGAACACCGCGTGGTAGACGACGTTGGTCAGCCAGTAGGGCGCGTTGAAGCCGGCCACCCGCAGCCCCCACCCCGCCGCGTCGTAGAGGTGCGGGCTGGTCAGCGCCTGCAGGCCGAGGCCGTCCTCGAGGAGCTCGTAGGCCACCGCGAGGACCAGGATGCTCGGCCAGCCGCGGCCGCGGCGGACCACCGCCTCGCGGACGAACAGCACGCCGGCGCCGTAGACCGGCACCCAGAGCAGCACGAGCCACGCCATCCGGATCGGGGTCGAGCCGAGGGCGAGCTCGGCGACGAGCGGCGTGAGGACGGCGAGGACCAGTGCGGCCCGTCGGTGGCGCTGGCCGCGGCGGTCCCGCGGCCGGTCCGGCCGGTCCGGCCGGGCCGGCCGGGCCGACCCGGGGCCGACGGCGGGCGAGCGGTCGCTGCGGGGCCCGGCGCCGGGCCGGACCTCGGTCACGCGCGGCGCGGCGGCTCGCCCGCCGCCTTGACGAGGCGGTCGCCGACGCTCACGTCGTCCCACACCTCGCGGCCGACCCGGACGGTCATCGGGCGCCCGTCGTCGCGGCGTACCCGCAACCGGCGGTAGAGGTTCGAGCCGTCGAGAAGCCCCCTCGACTTCTTCTCCACGGTGGCGCTCCACGCGTCGTCGGTGGCCATGTCCAGATCCTTCCGGTCGTCGGTCGCCGGAACCTTATCACTGATAGATAACGCGCCGCGACCGGGTACTGTGCAGCCGTGCCGAGACCCGCCCGGATGGACCGTCGATCGATCGTGGCGGCCGCCCTCGAGGTCCTCGAGGACGTCGGCCTCGACGCCCTCTCGCAGCGGGCCATCGCCGCCCGGCTCGGCGTCCGGCAGCCGGCCCTGTACCACCACTTCGCGAGCAAGGACGACCTGCTCGCGGCCCTCGCCGAGGAGGTGCTGACCCGCCACCACACGGCCCGGCTGCCCGAGCCGGACGAGCCGTGGGACCACTTCGTGGCGCGCAACGCGCGGAGCCTGCGTGGCGCGCTGCTCGGGGTCCGCGACGGCGCCCGCCTCGTCGCGTCGGCCGGCCCTCGCGCCCCGGCGCTCGACACCGCGGTCGCCCAGGTGAGACTGCTCGAGGGGGCCGGCTTCTCGGGCGCCGAGGCCGTGCTCGCCCTCATCGCGGTGTCGCGCTACGTCATCGGCTCCGCCCTCGAGCAGGAGACCTCTCGCGACGGTGCCGAGATCACGGTGCACGGCGGCGGGCCGGGTGCGCTGCCGGGGGGCCACGATGAGGCGGCCGCGCACCTCGCCGCCGTCGCCCGCGAGGTCGCCGCACTCGGGCAGGAGCACGAGTTCGAGGTCGGGCTCGCGGCGCTGCTGCGCGGGCTGGCGCCCCGCCGCTGAGCACGGGCGGCACCGTCCGGGCTCGTGCGGTCCGCGGAGGACGGCTGCCAGGGCGGTCGCCGAGGACGGTTGGCGAGGACGACCGGCGGGTAGCGCAGCCGGGACCGCACCCCACGAGAAGGAGCAGACATGTCGGATGACGCACAGGCCGCGAAGGAGCTCGTCGAGACCCTCAAGGACGGCGAGCGCGGCTACACGACCGCCGCCGAGAGGTTGGCCGACGGCGAGCACCCCGAGTGGGCCGCGACGCTGCGGCGGCACGCGGAGCAGCGTGCCGGGTTCCGGCGGGAGATCGTCGAGATGGGCCACGCGTACGACGACCACGTCGACGCGAGCGGCTCCGCGACGAGTGCGCTGCACCGCGGGTGGATCGCCCTCAAGGACGCCGTGACCGGCGACGACGCGGGCTCGGTCCTCGGTGCCGCGGTCACCGGCGAGAACCACGCCGTCACCGAGTACGAGAAGGCCCTCGAGCAAGACCTCAGCGACGGCTTCCGGGCCGTCGTCTCCCGCCAGCACGCGGCCGTCGTCGCCGCGCGCGACGAGGTCGAGGCGCTGCGCACCGCCGGTTGACCCGACCCGACGATGCCCCCGTCGCGCGACGACCGCGCGGCGGGGGTTCGTCGTCAGCCCCCCTGTCGGGCAGCGATCTTCGCGGCCCGCTCCTCGCGCTTCTCGACGAACCGGGCCGCCTCGGTGTCGAGCGCCTGGACGGCCGCGGCCAGCTCGTCGCGCGCCCTCTCGCCATCGGCGTCGAGGCCCTCGAGCTCCCAGATCCCCCACTGCCGGAGCAGCGGGGTGACGATGTCGTCGTGATGGATGCGCAGGTCGTAGATGCCGGCCATCGCCATCTGCACCGCCTTGCGGCCGAACCCGGGGATGATCGCCCCCGGCATCTGGAAGGACACGACCTCGTCGGTGATCGCCCGCATCGTCTGGCTCGGTGTCAGCTCGAGGGCAGCCTGGATGATGTTGCGGTAGAAGATCATGTGGAGGTTCTCGTCCTTGGCCACCCGGATGAGCAGCTTCTCGGCGATCGGCTCCTCCGTGTACCGGCCGGTGTTGCGGTGGGAGACCCGCGTCGCGAGCTCCTGGAACGACACGTAGGCGCAGACGTTGAGCAGCGGCTTGTCGCCGGAGTCGTAGCCGGTCTCCATCGTGTCCATCCGGGCCCGTTCGAGCTCGTCGGGGTCGACGCCGCGAGTCACGAGGAGGTAGTCGCGGATGCAGAACGCGTGCCGGCCCTCCTCGGCCGTCCAGCGGTTGACCCAGGCGCCCCACGCGCTGTCGCGTCCGAAGGCGCGCTCGATCTCGCGGTGGTAGCTCGGCAGGTTGTCCTCGGTGAGCAGGTTGACCTCGAGCGCGGTGCGGGCGATCGGTGAGAGCTGGCTCTGCTCGACCGACCACGGATCGCCGCCGAGCTCGGCGAAGTCACGACCGAGCGACCACGGCACGTACTCGTGCGGCATCCACTCCTGGGCCGCGCCGAGGTGCCGGTTGAGGTTCTCCTCGACGGTGGGCTCGAGCGCGGCGAGCAGCTGGGCGTTGTCCAGTGTGGCCATGGGTCCTCCTCGTCCGGCGAACGCGAGGGCCGCGCCCTGCACCCTGCCTACACCCTCGGGCCCCCTCCGGCCAGAGCTGGTGACGGCCCAGCCCGGGCCCTTGGTTCGACAAAGTTTCGACAGATTGCATCCGGACGACGGACCGGGCCGGAAGAGATGGTGTCAGCACCCCTTCCCGAGAGGTACTCCCATGCGTCGAACCATCGCCGCCGCGGCCGCCAGCGCCGTGGCCGTCCTCCCCCTCCTCGTCAGCACGCCCGCCCAGGCCGCGGACGACGCGACGGTCGTCGTCGTCCACGGCGTCCCCGGACTGACCGTCGACGTCTACGGCAGCGCGGACACCACGTACAGCCCCAACGAAGCCCTCCTCAAGGACTTCGCGCCCGGCACGGTCACCGACCCGGTCACGCTCCCGGGTGGCACCTACAACCTCGCGGTCTTCCCGGCCGGCGACGCCCCCACGGGCACGCCGGCCATCGAGGCCAAGGACGTCACGGTGCCGGCCGGCGCGAACATCAGCGTCGTCGCCCACCTCACCGCGGACGGCACGCCGACGCTCACCCCGTACGTCAACGACGTCAAGCCGGTCGCGGCCGGACAGGCCCGCCTCGTCGTCCGGCACGACGCCGCCGCTCCCGCGGTCGACATCCTCGCGGGTGGCACGCCCGTCTTCACCGGCCTGGCGAACCCCGACGAGAAGACGGCCGACCTGCCCGCCGGCTCGGTCTCGGCGGCCGTCGCGCTCGCGGGAACGAC
Organism: Micrococcales bacterium; assembly: GCA_014763705.1. GTDB lineage: Bacteria > Actinomycetota > Actinomycetes > Actinomycetales > Dermatophilaceae > Phycicoccus. The sequence continues at coordinate 11,102 of JACXUW010000045.1, forward strand.
CGACCCGGTGATCGGCCCGGCCGACCTCACGCTCGCGGAGGGCACCTCCACGATCGTGTACGCGTGGGGCTCGGCGGCGGACGGCAACCTCGCCCTCGCCGTCCAGACGATCGGCGGCCTGCACTCCGCACCGTCGGGCGTCCCGTCGGGCACCGCCGACCTGCCGGCCGACCGGACGCCGGTCCTGCTGGGCGGGGTCGCCGCCCTGGCGCTGCTCGCCGCGGCCACCACGGCCCTGAGGGCCCGGCGCGTCGGCGCCTGACCCGCTCCCCCTCCGGCGGCCCGGGCCCTGCGCCCGGGCCGCCGGCCCACCCCGAGGACCGACGCATGAGCTCCCCCCACCCGCAACGCCCCTGGTGGATGGCCACCGTCGTGCTCGCGGCGGTCGGGCTGCTCGCCGTCGCGGCACTGACCGGATGGGCCCTGAGCCGGCCCGGGCCGACGTCGGGGGACGGGACCGCCGCCCTGCGGGACTCGCCGAGCGCTTCGGCCACCGGCCCGGCACCGACCCCGTCCGTCGCGGCGACCGCGCGTCCCGCGGCGCCGACCGACCTCGCGGGTGCGCGGAGCGGCCCGCCACCGGTGCGCGTGCGGATCCCGGCGCTCGGCGTCGACGCGACGGTGCGCCCGGTGGGGGTCCAGAAGGACGGTGCCATGGTGATCCCGGCCGCTCCGACGAGCGTCGGCTGGTACCGCTTCGGGCGAGCCCCCGGTGACGCGGTGGGGCACACCGTGATCGCCGGCCACGTCGCCACCCAGGAGGACGGTCCCGGAGCCCTGGCTCCGCTCGAGCGGGCCGAGAAGGGGATGCGGGTCGAGGTGACCACCGCCGACGGCGCCACGTTCCGGTACACGGTCAGCGGGCGCGCGCTCATCCACAAGAAGGCCCTGCCGGTCGACGAGATCTTCGCCCGCGACGGAGCTCCTCGTCTCGTGCTCGTCACCTGCGGCGGCGAGTACATCCCCGCGCTGCGCTCCCACCGGGACAACGTCGTCGTCACCGCCGTGCCGGTGCGCTGAGCCCGAGCACCGACCGGGGCTCTGGCGCACCCGCCCGACTGGTCGCCCTGCGCTCAGGGGAGCCACCTCGAGCGATTCGTGTTCCCCACGTCTTGTCCGGCGGCTGCCGCGGTCAGCCCGTGCCACCCCGGCGCCAGGACCGCGCGCCGCTGCCCGGCCGCCGACGTCGTCGCCTCCGGCGACCTCAATGGGCTCAGCGCGCGCTGGCCGGGGTGGCGTCCGAGACCGTCAGGACAGGACGGCGTCGATCGTCTTCTTGAGGGCGCCGGGCTGCTCGGGCCGGCGGGGAGCGTGCTTGCGGGCCTCGAGGAGCTCCTCGCCGATCTCACGCAGGGCCGTCCTCCCGAGCGCCTCCCGAACCTTGGGGAACCAGTCCGACTCCTCCTCGTCGATGTGGTGCGAGACCGACTCGACGAGCACCGTGGCCTTGGCCTCGAAGCGCTCGTCTGCGCGCGTCATCGTCGCCAGCTCCATGACGAGGACATCGGCGACGTGGTGCTCCTCGTAGGACTCCAGGACGTCCTGCTCGAGGGCGGGCACCCGCGGGTACATCACCTCGTTCTCGATGTAGGTGTGGATGGTGAGGAGCTCGATGACCTTCCGGACGATCGCCTCCTTGCGGGCCGGGGTGGTCGTGGACCGCTGGAACTCCCGGAAGAGGGCGCGGACCTCCTTGTGGTCCTGCTTGAGCAGCACGATGGCATCCGTCGACATGGTGGCTCCGAGAGGTCGGGGGAAGGGCTCCGCTGCGCTACCCGTGCGTCGGGGCCGTGAAACCGCTTGCGTCCGGCAGACCGACGGCACGACCGCACCCGCGACGCACTCTGGGACTGGGGGTACGGGCGGGAGCATCCGGATGCCGGACAGCACGAGGCCCCGACCGCGTCTCCGCTGGCCGGGGCCCGTCCTACTGTCTCAACACAGTGCGCGCCCGAAGGGATTCGAACCCCTAACCTTCTGGTTGGGAGCCGACCACGCCATCGTCGCGGAGCTGTCGGACGACCTGCACGAGGGCACGATCTTCTGTGACCAGTGCGGTTGGGGCACGTTCCACATCGACCTGGACGAGACCGCCGCCCTGGACCTCGCCGAGCGTCACGGCCGGGTCTACTCCCTCGAAGTGGAGCGTGCGGCGTGATCGCCCTGGGCGCCGTGGTGCGGCGCGGGCGGGGCCGGACCCTCTACCGGGTGACGGACTTCTGGACGGCCGTCGACGGGACGCCGATGGCGTCGCTGGAGCCGCTGGAGGGGTACACCTCGGCGAGCGCCCCGGTGGCGTCGCTGACGGTCGTGGACGGTGCGGCGTGATCGCGTGGACCGGCCGCGAGCCGGAGCCGGCGCCGAACGCGGCGAGCACCTGGGCCGACGTCGTCGCGGTGGCCCTGCTGAACGTCCTGGCGTGGACCGGGGTCTACATGGCGGTACTGTCGTGAGCCGGCTGCGGGAGCGGGTGGCGCTGCGGGCAGCGATCCGGGCGGAGCAGGGGTGCCGGTCGGCGTGCCCGGGCCCTCGGGAGTGCCCGTGCCAGTGCCACGACGCGGCCGACCGGGTCCGGGCGCTGATGCGTGAGCGGTTCGGGTCGGTCGTGGACGGGGTGTCGCTGTGAGCGCGCGCGGGGACCACAGCGACTACATCGCGTTTACCCGGCGCATCCTGCGGGCGATGAGTCGTCGCATCGGGGACGCCGACCCGGAGGACCTGGAGGAGATGCTCGCGCTGCGGGCCGACCTGGACGAGGCGATCGTCCGCTCGGTGGCCGGGCTGCGCGCGAACGGCTACTCGTGGGCGGAGATTGCCCGGGCGACAGGGACGACGAAGCAAGCCGCGTTCGCCCGTTGGGCGTCAAAGGTCGCTTGACGGCCAACCGTCGGACAGCCGGGAGGACGACGTGCTAGAGGTATCGGTCATGACGAGCCGCTGGGAGGACTGGCTCGCCGGGTGGGCAGGGGCGATG
>JACXUW010000481.1 GCA_014763705.1 Micrococcales bacterium
CCCCCGGAGAGGGTCGCGGCGAGGCGTTCGAGGACGGCCACCGCCGCGCTGTCGAAGGTTCCCCGGTCCCGGCCGAGCCGGGCGAGTGGCAGCACCCGGGCCTCGGCGTAGAACGGGCCCCACGCGTCCCAGGCGCCGAGGCGCAGCGGCAGCGGCTCGCTGAGCGGCCCGAGCCATCCGTCGCCGGTCCACCCCTGCGGCGCACTGCCGTACGCCGGTGCGCCGGCCGCGTGCGTGCGCGCCAGGCCGCGGCCCAGGGCCTCGGCCTCGGCCGGCCCGGCCGGCGCGGACTCCAGCATCGGGAGCTCGAGGTGGGTGGGGCCGACGTCGAGGACGTCGACCACCCCGGCGCCGCCGGCGGATCCGAGCCAGCGCAGTCCGGCCGCCTCCCAGGCGAAGTAGCCGTCGGGCGCGGCGTCGGAGGTCTTGCGGTACCGGCGCGGCATGCGGCCCATGGTGGCACCCCGATGGCCCCGGGGTCCGGCGCCGCCGCACTACATTGGGACCGGCACCCCGCATGACCTCGAAGGACCCCTGATGACGGACACGCTGACTCCTCCGCCCCCGGAGGACGAGTTCACCGACCCGACCGCGCTGCTCGAACGCCTGACCACCGAGATCGGCGGCGTGCTCGAGTCGATGGAGGAACTGTCGGACTACCTCGAGCGGGTCGTCCACGCCGTGCGGCGCCACGTCGAGGGCTGTGACGAGGTGGGCGTCACCATCCTCAGCAACGACCGGCCGCACACCGCCGCGTACACGACCGTCCAGACCCTCGAGATCGACGCCGCCCAGTACGCGCTCGACGAGGGTCCGTGCCTCGACGCTGCCCGCGACCGGCGCGAGCAGCACGTCCCCGACCTGTGCCGCGACGACGGCCGGTGGCCCCGGTTCGCCGAGGTCTCCCGCCAGGACGGGATGCGCAGCCTCTACGCCGTCCCGCTGGTCAGCGGCGACGAGTGCGTCGGCGCGCTCAACCTCTACGCGTGGGAGACCGAGGCCTTCGACGCGCTCGACGCCGCCGTCGTCCGGGTCGCCGCGAGCCGGTGCGCCGATGCCGTCGTCGCCGTCACCGCGCTCGACGGGATGCGCCGCCTCGCCGGCCAGCTCGAGCAGGCGATGGCCAGCCGGGCCGTCATCGAGCAGGCCAAGGGCGTCATCATGGCCATGCGCGGGGTGCCCGAGCACGACGCGTTCGAGATCCTCCGCCGCACCTCCCAGGACCGCAACGTCAAGGTGCGGGTCCTGGCCCAGCAGGTGGTCACGGGGGTCGTCGGCGGCACCACCGGGCTGGCCGGGCCGGACGCCTGATCCCGGTGTCCTAGAGTCGGTCCATGGCGCGACCCCACGCCGCGGCCCTCCTCGAGGACGCCTACACCTCCCGCAAGGCGAGGTTTCTCGAGGCGCGCGGCTGGGTGACGCGCATCGTCCCCTCCACCGGGTACGGCAGCTCGACCCAGCTGCGGGTCTTCGGCCGGGTCATCCACACCCGTGGGCGCCCGGAGGGCGAGCCGACCGAGCAGACGTACGCCGCGCGGCTGCGGGCCGTCGAGGACGAGACCCGTGGCTGGCGGGCGTTCGTCGCGACGCCGGCGATGGAGGAGCCGGTGACGATCCGGGTCAACGGGCGGCTCGTGACCACCCGGACCGACCGCGGCGGCTTCGTCGACCTCGTGATCCGCGGCCACGGGATGTCCCCCGGCTGGCACGTGGTCTACCTGTCCTCCCCGCGCGCGGAGACCATCGACGTGCCGGTCCTCGTCGTCGGTGCCCAGGTGACCCACGGGATCATCTCCGACATCGACGACACGGTGCTCTCGACGTCGCTGCCCCGGCCGATGATCGCCGCGTGGAACACCTTCGTGCGCTCGGAGGGGGCCCGCCGGCCGGTCGCGGGGATGGCCACGATGTACCGCGAGCTGTTGGCCGCGCACCCCGAGGCACCGGTCGTGTACCTCTCGACCGGTGCCTGGAACACCGCCCCGCAGCTGACCCGCTTCCTCCGGCGCAGCGGGTACCCGTCCGGTCCGATGCTGCTCACCGACTGGGGCCCGACGAACACCGGCTGGTTCCGCTCCGGGCAGGAGCACAAGCGCGCCCAGCTGCACCGGCTGGCCCGCGAGCTGCCGAACGTGCGGTGGCTCCTCGTCGGCGACGACGGCCAGCACGACCCGCGGTTGTACACGGACTTCGCCGCCGCCCGCCCGGACCGCGTGCGCGGCATCGCCATCCGCGAGCTGACCGCCGGCCAGCAGGTGCTGTCGCACGTCATCCCGGTGGCCACCGACGACATCGCCCCGGCCCCGACCGAGCGGCTCGAGGTGCCGGTGGTGCGCGGTCCCGACGGGTACGAGCTGCTGCGACGGGTGCGTGCGCTGTGGGACGAGGGCGTGCCCCGGCGCACGCTGCGTGAGTACGCGTCGAGCGTCGTCACCGATCCCGACGACCCACCGGAATACCTCCTCGAGGGGCCGGACGAGCGCTGAGGGGGCGGTCGGTGTCGGCC
>JACXUW010000046.1 GCA_014763705.1 Micrococcales bacterium
GCGAGCCAGAAGTGGCTGCCGCGGTTGTCGATCGAGCCGACCCGGCGGGCCGGGGACTTGTTCTCGTCGAGCAGCGTGCCGGTGGCGCGGTCGAGGGTGTCGCCGAGCACGCCGGCGCGGGCGTTGCCGCGCTCGGCTTCGTGCCGGAAGGACTCGGCCAGCGCGAGGAACTCGCCGAGGCTGTCCCAGCGCAGGTAGTCCTCGGCGACGAGCTGCTGCACGTGCTTCGGGGCCGAGCCGCCGGCGCCGGTCTCGAAGAGGCCGCCACCGTTCATCAGCGGCACGACGGAGAGCATCTTCGCCGAGGTGCCGAGCTCGAGGATGGGGAAGAGGTCGGTGTTGTAGTCGCGCAGCACGTTGCCGGTGACCGAGATGGTGTCCTCGCCGCGGCGGATGCGCTCGACCGACAGCTTGGCCGCCTCGACCGGCGACATGATGCGGATGTCGAGGCCCTCGGTGTCGTGCTCGGGGAGGTAGGCCTCGACCTTGGCGATGAGGTTGCGGTCGTGGGCGCGGGTCTCGTCGAGCCAGAACACCGCCGGGGTCTGCGACGCGCGGGCGCGGGTGACGGCGAGCTTGACCCAGTCGCGGATCGGGGCGTCCTTGGTCTGGCAGGCCCGCCAGATGTCGCCGGGCTCGACGTCGTGGCTCATGAGGACCTCGCCGGAGCCGTCGACGACCTCGACGCGGCCGGCGGTGTCCATCTCGAAGGTCTTGTCGTGGCTGCCGTACTCCTCGGCCTTCTGCGCCATGAGGCCGACGTTCGGCACCGAGCCCATCGTCGTCGGGTCGAAGGCGCCGTTGGCCTGGCAGTCCTCGATGACCGCCTGGTAGACGCCGGCGTACGAGGAGTCGGGGATGACGGCGAGGGTGTCGTGCTCCTCGCCGTCGGGGCCCCACATGTGCCCGGAGGTGCGGATCATCGCGGGCATCGAGGCGTCGACGATGACGTCGCTGGGGACGTGCAGGTTGGTGATGCCCTTGTCGGAGTTCACCATCGCGAGGCGCGGGCCATCGGCGAGGCCCTTGTCGAAGGCGGCGCGGATCTCGGCGCCGTTCGGGAGGGCGTCGAGGCCATCGAGGATGCCGCCGAGGCCGTTGTTGGGGGAGAGGCCCGCGGCGGCGAGATCGGCGCCGTACTGCTCGAAGACCTCGGGGAAGAACGCCTTGACGACGTGGCCGAAGATGATCGGGTCGCTGACCTTCATCATCGTGGCCTTGAGGTGCACCGAGAAGAGGACGTCGTCGGCGGCGGCCTTGGCGACCTGCTCGCGCAGGAAGGCCTCGAGCGCGGCGGCGCGCATCACGGTGGCGTCGACGACCTCGCCCTCGAGGACCTTCAGGCCGTCCTTGAGGACGGTCTGGGTGCCGTCGGCGGCGACGTGGCGGATGGTCAGGGTGTCGTCGGCGCGCAGGACGACGGACTGCTCGTTGCTGCGGAAGTCGTCCTCACCCATGGTCGCGACGCGGGTGCGGCTGTTCGGCGACCACTCGCCCATCGAGTGCGGGTGCTTGCGGGCGTAGTTCTTGACGGCGGCGGGGGCGCGGCGGTCGGAGTTGCCCTCACGCAGGACCGGGTTGACGGCGCTGCCCTTGACCTTGTCGTAGCGGGCGCGGACGTCGCGCTCCTCGTCGGTCTTGGGGTCGTCCGGGTAGTCGGGGAGGGCGTAGCCCTGGGCCTGCAGCTCCTTGATGGCCGCCTTGAGCTGCGGCATCGAGGCGGAGATGTTCGGCAGCTTGATGATGTTCGCCTCGGGCGTCGTCGCGAGCTCCCCGAGCTCGGTCAGGGCGTCGCCGATGCGCTGCTCCTCGGTGAGGTGCTCGGGGAAGAGGGCGAGGATGCGCCCGGCGAGCGAGATGTCGCGCGTCTCGACGTCGACGCCGGCCGAGGAGGCGAAGGCCTCGATCACCGGGAGGAACGAGTACGTGGCCAGCATCGGGGCCTCGTCGGTCAGGGTGTAGATGATCTTCGTGGCCATGGTCGTCGTCGACGCTCCTCGGTGGTGGCGGCAGTTATCTTGACGTCAAGAGAAATCCTACCGGACGAGGCCCGGACAGAGTAGGCCGAGGGAGTCAAGTGTCTAGCGGGCCGGCTCTCCGTGGGACCCCTAGGCTGCGTTGATGTGGAGACGGCCAGATGACACCTGACGTGCGAGGCACCGTCCCGCTCTGGAGGAGTAGATCTTGAGCCCTGACCGACGCGAGCTTCGTGTTGTCAGTGTCAGCGCCGAGCCACCACGTCCGGGGAGCGCGGCTCGGACGCACTTGGTGGCGCTCCGGGACGCCATGCGGGCCGAGGGAGTTCACGTCCGGGAGCTCTGGCGCGAGCCGGGAGAGGGGAAGTTGCTCAGGCTTCTCACCTTTCAGGCTCGTGGCCTCGGCGTGATCAGGTCCTGCGATGTCGTGTACGCACGGTGGCATGTGCTCGATTGGGCGCACGTCGTCATGGCGCGGATGTTCCGGAAGCCCCTGGTTCTCGAGGTCAACGGCACCGCGGACGACATCGTCAATCAGAATCCTGCACTCCGCAGGTTCGTCCGCTTCCTCACCTGGATGTCGAAGCACACACTGCGCGCTGCTGATCACGTCATCGTCGTGTCACCTGGCTTGAAGACATGGGTGGAAACTCAGGCCCCAGACTTGTCCATCACGTTCCTGGCCAACGGGGCTGACGCGGAGCTCGCGAAACATGGCCGGCCGAAGGCGAACCCGCCATACGCTGTGTTCGTCGGGGAACTGGCCCGGCATCAAGGTATCGACACGCTCCTAGCGGCGCGCGACCACGCCGACTGGCCGGAAGGGCTCTCGCTCGTAGTGATCGGCGACGGAGCCCTCGCGGGCGAGGTCCAGGCCGCTGCCGACGGCATCACCATCGACTACAGAGGCCGACTCGCCCAGGCCGAAGCCCATGACGTGCTCGCACGCGCCTCCGTCAGCATCAGCCCGCAGTCGGGTCGAGTGCCGCGCAATCGCTACGGGGTGACACCGCTCAAGGTGTCGGAGTCATTGATGCTGGGGACGCCGGTCGTGGCATCTCGGCTCCCTGGCCTTGAGACGATCGTTGCGAACTCTGGGGCGGGCGCAGTCGTGCAGCCTGACGATCCCGGCGCCCTCGCGCGAGGCGTCAGGGCAGCAGCGGCTCTTGACGAACCCGGTCGGGAAGCCCTGCGGTTGTACGCGACGAATCGCCTGAGTTGGCGTTCCGTGGCGTCCGACACCGTGCGTATCTGTGCTGGCCTGTCACGACAGCGGTGAAACTGCACTGTCATAAGATGTGCGAGACCGGCAGCAGGGGCCGCTCGGTGCGTGACGTACTAGTCCGTCCGGGGAAATGAGGGCCGGTGTCTGGCAGACGTGAGGGGTGCGGTGAACGCGCCCGGTGACGAAAGGTCCACCGTGGAGCGAGCGAAGCGGGTGATCGACGTGGCCGTGGCTGGGGTGGCACTCGCCCTCACCTCACCCCTGCAGGGGCTCGTGGCGATCATGGTGCGCCGCGACGTCGGGGCCCCGGTGCTCTTCCGTCAGGTAAGGCCGGGTCTGCACGGCGAGCCTTTCGAACTCTTGAAGTTCCGCACCATGCGCGCGGTGGACCGAGAACGAGGTCTCGTGGACGACGTGGATCGGCTGACGCCGTTGGGACGCCGACTGCGTTCCACGAGTCTCGATGAACTCCCCACTCTCTGGAACGTGCTTCGGGGAGACATGTCCCTGGTTGGACCCCGGCCGCTCCTCGTCGAGTACCTCACTTTGTACAGCCCCGAACAACAACACCGACACGACGTGAGGCCTGGCCTCACCGGCCTGGCGCAGGTCTCAGGGCGGAACTCGATCGGTTGGGATGAGCGTCTTCGCCTGGACCTCCAGTACGTGCGCAAGCACAGCCTCAGGGGAGATTTGCGGATCATCCTCCGGACGATCGGTGCCGTCCTCAGACGCGAGGGAATCACCGCCGAAGGGGACGCGACGATGCCGCGCTTCCAAGGCAGTGGCGGGGAACGGGGTGCCGCATGACGGCCGATCCGCTCTTCGTTGTCGGGGTGGGGGGGTTCGGTCGTGAGGTGGCGGCAATCATCAGCGCTATCGGCGAACTTGGCCCGGTGGAGGGTTTCGTCGACGACGCGCCATCCGAACAGGATCGGCAGCGCGTGCGTGAACTGGGCTTGGACGTCGTCGAGACGGTCCGCGGGCTGGCGGCTCGGCGATCGCCTTGCTCGGTCGTGATCGCGATCGGGTCGAATACTGCGCGCAAGGCCGTCGAGGGCGCGCTGTCCGGGGCTCCTGTGGCGTATCCGGTGGTCGTCCATCCAGACACGACTGTCGGTGCCAGGGTGTCGCTGGCGCCGGGCGTGGTCCTGGCGCCCGGCGTACGACTCAGCACGAACATCACTGTGGGTCGACACGTCCACATAGACCAGAACGCAGTCGTTGGGCACGACTCCGAATTGGGAGACTTCGTGCGCGTGAACCCGAACGGATGCGTTTCGGGGGCGGTCACTCTCGGCCCCGGGGCCCTCGTCGGTGCCTCAGCCACGATCCTGCAGGGGCGGACGGTCGGAAGTCATGCTGTCGTCGGTGCCGGTGCAGTCGTGACTCGGGATGTATTGCCCGACGTGGTTGTCAAGGGGGTGCCAGCGAGATGAGAGTCTCCGGCGATCGAAGTCGTCGCGCGGTCGTGACGGCGACGATCCCGATGACGGTAGATGCCTTCCAGCGAGAGTTGATTCGGCAGCTCTGCGAGCACAACTACGAGGTGACCGTTGTGTCGTCGCCCGGTGGCCGGCTCTGGAAGGTGGCGGACGACCTACACGTCAAGGCGTCGGCCATTGGAATGACACGCGCCCTGTCGCCCGGGCGCGACGCACTCGCCCTCGTTCGCTGGATTGTGCTGCTCGTTCGTCTCCGTCCTCAGCTGGTCGTATCGGCTACCCCAAAGGCCAGCCTGCTGGCGATGGTGGCAGCCAGACTCACGGGTGTACCGCGGCGCCTGTACTCGGCCGTTGGCCTGAGGCTCGAAGGCGAAGAGGGATGGCGCAGAACCCTTCTTATCGCGATGGAGCGGATCACCGCGGGGTCCGCGACCACGGTCGTGCCCAACTCTCCCAGCTTGGCTGCCAAGTACCGTGACCTGGCACTCGTCGACCCATCCAAGATTCACCCCACGGTGCCGGCCAGCAGTCACGGCGTGGACACGCAGTACTTCACGCCCCGCGAGCGCGACCTCTCAGTTCTCGACGAGCTGGGACTCGACCCCTCGATCCCCATAGCCGGCTTCGTCGGTCGGCTGACGCACGACAAGGGCATCGACGATCTCGTCGCGGCGGTCACGCTGGTCCATGGGGCGAAGGTGCCCTTCCAGCTCCTGGTGGTGGGCCCCCAGGACGAGGCGGACTCGGCTCGCTACTCAGCGTTGTTGAGGGGTTGCCCGGTGCCGGTGGCGACGGTCGACGAGGTCTCTGACGTGCGCCCCTACTACTCCTGCATGGACGTGCACGTACTCCCTACCCTTCGCGAAGGATTCCCCAACGTGGTGCTCGAGGCTGCAGCCATGGGAGTCCCGACCGTCACGACTCGGGCCACCGGGGCGATCGACAGCGTCGACGACGACGTCACCGGGAGGCTCGTCGAGGTGAGTGACCCGCGCGCTCTGGCCCGTGCCATGAGCGACCTACTCAGCGACCGCACACGGGCCCAGCAGCTGGGCCACGCGGCGCGCGAGAAGGCGGTCCGCGCCTACGAGCCTCGCGCGGTCGTACGCTCGCACCTCCGTTCCGTGATGACGGAGCCCGCCGGTGTCTGCTCGAAGGATGAGGGGGCGTAGTGGGAGCGCTGGTCACGCGACTGTGTGCGGTCGTATTCGCGCTCTACCTGCTGTTCGGGCAGCGCTGGACGATCGGTGCGAGCACCGGCGGCCGGGGAACAGTATCGGTTCTCGAGCTGATGTTCGTCACTGCAGCCGTCGGTATGTGGGTGTTCGGTGGGCTGGCGGCCGGTCGCCCTCGAGCCCCGCGCCTGCTCTCGATCACCGCTGGTCCGTTCTTCGTCCTCCTCGTTGCCTTCCCGCTACTCGGCGTCATCGTCGGCGGATACGACACACGGACTCTCTACTCGGTCATCGTGGTCGCCGTCCCGTTGGCCGTCCTCGCGCTGGCCGCGACGGCTACGCGCTATTCAGTGGACGTCCGCCGTTGGGTGTTCCTGGCGATCTTGGGCCACGGCGCGTACGGAGTCGCGCAGCAGATGTACCGGCTCGGTGTCTTGCCCCCTGGCGTGTGGGGGTGGGCCGCATCCTGGGATATTCGGAGCCAGGAGGCCTACGACGACCTGTACATCCTCACCGGGCGTAGCACCGGCTTGTTCATCAACCCGAACGCCTTTGGGCTCTGGAGCGTCCTCGCCGTCCTCTTTGGAGCGCTGTTCCTCCGCGGCACCCCCCGGGTCGTGGCTATCGCGCTTGGCTTGCTTGGCGTTCTCGGGTCGCAGTCCCGAACCGCGTGGCTCGCAGCCGCACTCCTCGGCCTGGCCTACGCCATGACCTTCCTGCGGTCCTCCAAGGTCGCGCGAACAGGCCTCGGCGTTGGGGTTGTCCTCCTCCCAGTCGGTCTTCTCTTGTGGCTATCAGGGGCGCTCGGACGCTTGGTCGAGGAGGGAGCCCTGCAACGTCTTGGCAGTGGCATCGCCGGCCTGACTGAAGGTTCGAGTGCGGACGCGAATCTTGCCGGTCGATACGAAGGGTGGGCGCGGGCTCGCGAGTTCGCCGCTGAGTACACCGTCGGCACACTTGGGCCGCCGCAGGTCGAGTTCGGCGGGTCTATCGACAATCAGTTCGTCGCGTACTACGTCCAGGGCGGGCCCCTGCTCGTCGCCGGTTTCGCCTTTGCCCTGCTGTCGCCCGTCCTCGTCCTCAGGGGTCGGTTGCCGGGCTGGTGGAAAGTGGCGTTGATGTCCGGCGTCATCGCTCTCTCCTCCTACACGGGTAACCCCATCGACAGTCCTGCCACCGGCGCGCTCGCGTGGCTCGCAGCCGGTCTGTTGGTCCATGAAGCCGTTCGGGACGGAGTGCTGCGCTCCAACAGGTCGCCCCTTCCGAGGACTCGTGTCTCTCCGCGCGCCGCGGGGGAACGAGTAGGGGCATGAGCGAAGCCGACCGCATCGTTCTCGTCGGACAGGCCCATTGGGTGCGAGGCCTCTCGAGAGGGCTGGCCGACGTGGGGCTGGCCGTGGGCAGCGTTCCTCTTCAGTCAATCAGAGACGCGCTCAACCCAACCGCCTGGCGGCAGATCTCTCGCGCTCAGGTGATATTGCGGGTGGGCTTCCGACCTGGCGCGCACACCTGGCGAGGCCGTGCCTTCGATGCTGCCCTGGCCCTGGTCGGCAGAAGGGCCACCCCGTACTGCTACTGGATCGGCACCGATGTCATGAACCTCCTCCTGGACAAGGCGGCCGACGGAAAGACTGCTGGGTGGAGGTCGCCACACACTGCTGCATTCCATCTCGCTGGTTCCGCGCCTCTCGCCCGAGAGCTCGCTGAGGTTGGAATCGACGCAGAGATTGTCGGCTTTCCGTGGAAGACACTGGAGGCGCCGAGTCTCCTCCCGGAGTTTCCGCCAGGCCTCACGGTGCTGACCTACGTCCCGGATGCGCGGGCCGAGTTCTACGGTGGCCCCGTGATCGTCGAGGCAGCCCGACGGCTGCCGCACGTGGCCTTCCGTGTGATGGGGGGAGCGGGGACCTGGTGCCGTGAGGTGCCCGACAACGTCGAGTTCCTCGGGTGGGTAGACGATCCGGCCGCAGCGTACAGCTGCGCCAACTGTGTCGTGAGGATGGTCGAGCACGACTCGATCGGAGGGACTGCGGTCGAGGGCCTCCTGTTCGGGCGGCGGGTGCTCTACAGCCAACCTCTGGAGCACACGGTGCACATCGAGCGAACTGCAGACTCACTGGTCAACGCCCTGGAGTCCGCCGAGGCAGATGCCCGGGCGGGGCGGCTCGGACCCGACGCCGAGGCAGCCGAGTGGGCACGACGCGAGTTCGACCACGTGAGCCGGTTCGCCCTGCTGGCGGAACGCCTACGCGCTGCGGTCGCTCAGAGGTCCGACGGCTGATCTCCGCCAGATCGCCCGCGGGAAGGTCTCACGCGCCGGTGCGTACAGCGCGGACCGTCTGAGCCATCGTGCGCCACTCGCGACGAAAGATCGAGAGCACCACGACGGTCGCAACCCCCCACGGGAGCGCATACCAGTGTCCGCTCGTGGGGCCCCACACGACGCCGGCAGTCGCCAGCGCGCAGAGCGCCGTCGTCGTCATGTAGAGGCGAGCACGCGGCATGCCTCTCCAGGTACGGCGAGAGGCTTCCGTTCGGGCGAAGAAGAATGCGAGGTAGCCAAGCATCGACGCCAAGGCAGCGCCTCGAGCGCCCAAGGTGGGCACGAGGAGGAGGCTGAGGATGACAGAGACACCAAGAGCGGCGAGGGTGGCGGCGACGGACCAAGATGTCCGGCGGCTCAGGTTGATCCCGATGCCCGTGACCTCGGAGAGTGCGTACAGGAGCGGGACCGCGATGGTGGCAAGGACTGCGTACTTGACCATGGCGTAGCGCTCCGGGAGGACGACGTCAACCAAGGACGAGCAGGTCCCGACGAGGCAGAACAGGACTGCCACGAGCGCGAGCATCTGGTCCGCCACTCGGTCCACCTTCGCCATGTCTTGGTTGGATGCGGCCCACCGGTAGACCACCGGGGCCCAGATGACCGAGAAGATGGTCTGAACGACGACGGCAGCACCGGCGAAGCTCACCGCGACGGAGTAGACACCCAGCTCTGCGAGCGTGGAGAGGGACCTCAGCATCAATGAACCCGTCGCCGTGAGGGCCCAGTACGCAAGCCCGGTGAGCATAAGGGGGAAGCTGTACCGGAGCAGTCGGCTCGTCAGCGCCGGATCCATCCGATGCCTGACTGCTGGTGCCCAGGTGTCGCGCGTGCTCCACGCGGTGACTGCGACCGCCCCCAACCACGAGATCAACAAGGCGGCCGCGAGGGGCAGGAAGCGGTGGCTCGTCGACAGCAGGCCGACAGTCATCAGAACGGCAAGGAAAAGGAGCTTGGGGAGAGCTTGGCTCACGGAGAATGCCAACGCGCGCTCTTGCATGCGCAGGATCAGGGACAAGTACCGCGCCACGAGAGCAGCGGCCGACGTGGCGACGAGCACCCAAGCGAGCCGTGCGTCGTTCTTCCCGAAGAGGGCCAGTGCCAGGGGTTCGGCAAACAGCAAGGCAGGCACGGCCATCGCGATGACCGTAAGAAGGCCGGGGGCAAAAGCGCTCCGTACGAGGACAGACGAGTCAGTCACCTCGTGGAACTCCCGGACATAGCCCTGGTCGAGGCCCAGGGCCGCGACCAGGACCACGAATGAGACGGACACCTGCATCAGGTTGTAGCGGCCGACGTCTTCTGCCGGCCAGGCCCACGCAACCGCTGGAACGGTGATCACGCTGATCGCAGCGGTCGTCAGTGGCCCGACGGCGAACCCCGCGATCGTCCGGGAGTTCACGAGGCCGACCGTCCGCGCAACGCTTTGTCCGTGGTGAGCCGGATCAATCGGTCACGAGCTCTCGAGGGTCCGTCGTGTCCGGGAGATCACGCGATCGACCTGCTCGTCGGTCAGCTGCGAACCGGAGGGAAGGGTCACGCCGGTCGCGAAGAGACGCTCGCTGACTCCGTTCAGAACGCTGTGGTGGCTTGCGAAGACCGGCTGCAGGTGCATCGGCTTCCAGAGATGCCGGGCCTCGATGTTGTCGGCGTCCAAGGCAGCGATGAGGGTCGATGCGGAGGCCCCCGACGCCTCCTCGTCGATCGTGACACACGTCAGCCACGCGTTGTCCTCGGCATCGCCGCCCTCCATGGGACGACCTATGAAGGCCACGCCAGGAAGGTCCCCCAACGCCTCGACATATCGACGACGGATCTCCCGACGCCGGCTGATCATCGAGTCGAGGCGCTCCAGCTGGCCCACCCCCAGTGCAGCCAAGACGTTCGACATCCGATAGTTGTAGCCGATCTCGGTGTGCTCGTACCACGGCTCCGGCTGACGTGCTTGTGTCGAGAGGTAGCGGGCTCGATCGAGGAGATCGCTGTCATCGCTCAGAAGCATTCCGCCCCCGGACGTGGTCATGATCTTGTTGCCGTTGAAGGACAAGGCTGCCGCCCGCCCAAACGATCCAGCGGGGCGGCGGGCGTGTGTCGCCCCGAGTGCCTCGGCGGCATCCTCCACCAGCGGCACCCCGAGAGTCTCAAGCCTGTTGCCAAGTCGCGTGTAGTCGCAACACCGCCCGAAGAGGTCGACGGTCATGGCCGCGGCAACGGTGCGCCCCTCGTGCTGCATTGCCTCGACAGTCGCAACGAGGAGGTCTACGTCGACGTTGCCGTCGCCCGCGGCATCCACGAAGACCGGTTCGGCACCCGTGTAGGCGACGGCGTTCGCGGAGGCCGCGAACGTCATGCTGGGCAGCACCACAACCGTGTCCGGACCCGCCCCAAGTTCCAACAGCGCAAGGTGAAGGGCCGCGGTGCCTGACGACAGGGCGAGTGCGCCATCGACTCCACACCGTTCGGCCACCTCGCGCTCAAAGCGGTCCACCATAGGGCCAAGGGGTGCGATCCATCCGGAACGCAGAGCTTCGAGGACGTACTTCTCCTCGACCTCCGAGACGTGAGCCTTCGAGAGGTGGATCCGGTCGGTCATCGGTGAGCCTCTCGCCCTTCACGCGAAGGGGGAGCCGAGTACGCGTGCAGCCAGGAGCGGACCTCGTCCGTCTGCGTCGGCAGGTGCAGTCCGTCCGCCTCGAGGCCCGGCACGACGACCGCACGGATCAGTGGGTGCGTCGACTGGTGCACGTTCTCACCGGGCGTGAACAGCTCCTCGCTGAGCTTCTCCCCGTCCCGCAGGCCGGTATAGACGATGTCGATGTCGGTGCGGCCGGCCATCCCGATCATCGTCGTCGCGACGTCGACGATCTTCACCGGCGTGCCCATGTCGAGGACCATCACCTCGCCGCCCTCGCCGATGCTGCTCGCCTGGAGCACGAGCTGGCAGGCCTCGGGGATGAGCATGAAGTAGCGCTCGACGTCCGGGTGGGTGACGGTGACCGGCCCGCCGGCGCGGATCTGCTCGGTGAAGGCGATGACGACCGAGCCGCGCGAGCCGAGGACGTTGCCGAACCGCACGCTGATGTACCGGGCCTCCGGCTCGTGGCGGTCGACGGCCGCGGTGAGGCGCTCGGCGATCCGCTTGGACCAGCCGAGGATCGAGGTCGGGCGGGCGGCCTTGTCGGTGGAGATGTTGACGAAGGTCGAAACCCCGGCCCGGCGGGCCGCCTCGAGCACGTTGCGGGTCCCGAGGACGTTGGTCTTGAGGGCCTCGGCGGGGTAGCGCTCGAGGAGGGTGAGGTGCTTGAGCGCCGCGGCGTGGAAGACGACGTCGGGGCGAGTGCGGGCGAAGACCTCGGCCAGCTCGTCGGCGTCGCGGATGTCGCAGAGCACCAGGGACTCGGAGTCGAGGAGGGCGTGCCCCTCGATCGACATCTGGGTCGCATGCAGGCCGGACTCGTCGCGGTCGAGCATGAACAGCTGCTCGGGGAAGAAGCGGGCGATCTGGCGACAGAGCTCGGAGCCGATCGAGCCGCCGGCGCCGGTGACGAGCACCCGTCGCCCGGAGAGGTGCTCGGAGATGGCGGCCATGTCGAGGTCGACCGGCTGGCGGCCGAGGAGGTCGGCGACGTCGAGGTCGCGCAGGTCGGAAGCGCGCGGGCGGCCACCGAAGATCTCGCGGACCGGGGGCAGGACGAGGACCGACAGCCCGGCCTCGGTGGCGATGACCGAGAGCTCGCGGACGAGCTCGGCGGAGGCGCTGGGGACCGCGATGACGAGGGTGTCGGCATCCGCCCGGCGCGCGACGTCGGCGAGGTCGCCGCGGCGGCCGCGAACCCGCACCCCGGAGATGCTCAGCCGCTGCTTCGTCGGGTCGTCGTCGAGGAGGGCCACAGCGCGGATGCCGCTGTCGGGGTCGCTGACGAGGCTGCGCACGAGCATCCGGCCGCCGGCGCCCGCGCCGAAGACGACGGCTCGCCGGCTCTCCCGCCCGCGGAAGGCCCGACGCGTGGTGCGCGACCGGACGACGAACCGGGCCGCGAACATCGCGGTGAGGGCGATGGCCGTGGCCGTGACGGGGACGCTGCGGGGCAGGTCGATGGCGTCGAGGACCACGACGGCCGTGCCGACGACGGCCCCGGTGAGCACGGTGGCCCGGGCCAGCTCGCCGATCTCCTCGAACGAGCCGAGCTCGTGCCGGATGGCGTACGGCCCCCACACCCAGCCGATGACGGCCTGCACGACGAGGGCGACGAGGGTGGCCAGCGCCAGCCCGGTGGCGTAGCCGCGGGGGATGCCGAAGTCGAGGCGCAGCGAGATGGCGACGGTGAGCGCGAGGACCCAGATCGCGAGGTCGACGACGGTCCAGCGCAGGCGCGTGGCCAGCCGGCTGCGACGGGCCGCGGAGCCCTCGCCGGTCTGTTCCGTGCGCATCCGCGGTCCCCTCGATCGTCGTTACAGTGGCCCTTCGCGCACGCACGGCGTGACGAAGAAACCCGAAGGTGACCGACCCCCCTGCTGGATCCCACCCGGTGGCCCGAACGATACCAAGGAGACAGGTGTGACGACGCCAGGGACCCTGCTGGTCGTGTGCACCGGCAACGTCTGCCGGTCGCCGTACATGGAGCGCCGGCTGCGCCAGGAGCTGGCCGGCACGGGCATCGCCGTCGGCGGGGCCGGCACGCGGGCGCTGGTGGGGCGGGACATGGACCCCGGGACGCGGGAGCGGCTCGCGGCTGTCGGCGCGGACACCGGTGGCTTCGCTGCCCGCGAGCTGACGCCCGAGCTGCTGCGCGAGGCCGACCTCGTCATCACGGCGGCTCGCGAGCACCGGGCCGCCGCCACCCAGCTCTTCCCGGGGGCGCTCCGGCGCACCCTCACCCTCCGTGACCTCGCCGATTTGCTCTACGGCCTGTCCGCCGAGGAGCTGCGGGCCATCCCTCCCGCCCCGGGGGTGTCCTGGGTGCGCCACGTCGTCGACGTCGCGCAGACCCGGCGGGGCACCGTCCCGGCGCGTCAGGACGGGGTCGACGTGCACGACCCCATCGGGGAGGGGCCGGCGTCGTTCGACCTCATGGCCCGGCAGGTGGACGACGCGATCCGCCCGGTCGTCGCGGCGCTGCGGGCCGGCCCCTACGCCTGAGCCGGGGCGCTCGGCTCAGCGAGCCGTGCCGAGGCGGGCGCGGTCGCGGCGGGTCGCCTCGTCGCCGGGGGTGTCGTACGCGTAACGGCCGTAGCCGCCGAGCTCGCGGACCGGCACCCGGTTGAGCACGACGCCGAGGACGCGGCCGTCGACCGAGCCGAGCGAGTCGAGCGTCTGCGCCACCTGGTCGCGGTCGACGAGGCCGGAGCCCAGGACGACGATGGCGCCGTCGGTCAGCTTGGAGAGCACGACCGCGTCGGTGACCGGCAGCGTCGGCGGAGCATCCACGACGACGTAGTCGAAGCGGCTCGAGAGGTTCTGCAGGAGCGTGCGCATCGCCGAGGAGCCGAGAAGCTCGGAGGGGTTCGGGGGGATGCGACCGGCGCCGAGCACCCAGAGGTTCGTGCCGCCGTACGGCTGGATGACGTCGAACACGTCGGCGCGGTCGATGAGCGCGTCGGTGAGGCCGACGGCGCCCTCGAGCCCCATGTAGTCGAGGACCTTCGGGCGGCGCAGGTCGGCCTCGACGAGGCAGACGCGCGAGCCGGCCTGGGCCATCGTCAGGGCGAGGTTGGCGGTGAGCGTGCTCTTGCCCTCGCCGGCGATCGACGAGGTGACGACGATCGTGCGCGGGTGGTTCGCGGCGTCGACGAAGCGGAGGTTGGTCCGCAGCGACCGGAAGGCCTCCGCCCGCGGCGAGCGCGGGTCGACCTCGACGATGAGCGGGCGGCGGACCGTGTCGGGGTCG
>JACXUW010000482.1 GCA_014763705.1 Micrococcales bacterium
GCGTCCTTCCGGTCGTCGGCGGGGGAGTGGTGGGGGTTCTCCCAGATGACGGCGCCGCCCATCCCGAGGCCGATGCACATCGCGGTGAGGCCGTAGCGCACCTCGGGGTGCTCCTCGAAGTGGCGGGCCAGCTGGGTCATGAGGCGCACGCCGGAGGAGGCGAGCGGGTGGCCGGTGGCGATCGCGCCGCCCCACGGGTTGACCCGCTCGTCGTCGTCGGCGATGCCGAAGTGGTCGAGGAAGGAGAGCACCTGGACGGCGAAGGCCTCGTTGAGCTCGAAGAGCCCGATGTCCTCGATGCCCAGGCCGGCCTTGGCGAGCGCCTTCTCGGTGGCCGGCACCGGGCCGATGCCCATCACCTCGGGCTCGACGCCGACGAAGGCGTACGACACGAGGCGCATCCGGACGGGGAGGCCGAGCTCGTCGGCTGCGGCCCGGCTCGCGAGGAGGCAGGCGGTCGCGCCGTCGTTGAGGCCGGCGGCGTTGCCCGCGGTGACGTTGCCGTGCGGGCGGAACGGCGTCCTCAGGGCGGCGAGCTCCTCGAGCGTCGTGCCCGGTCGCGGCGGCTCGTCCGCGGTGGCCAGGCCCCAGCCCTTCTCGACGTGGCGGGTCGCCACGGGCACGAGGTCGGGCTGCACCTTGCCGGCCGCGTAGGCGGCGGCGAGCTTGCGCTGGCTGGCGACCGCGAACGCGTCCGAGCGCTCCTTGGTCAGCTGCGGGAAGCGGTCGTGGAGGTTCTCGGCGGTCTTGCCCATGACGAGGGCCGACTCGTCGACGAGGCGCTCGGCGACGATCCGCGGGTTGGGGTCGACGCCCTCGCCCATCGGGTGCCGCCCCATGTGCTCGACGCCTCCGGCGATCGCGACGTCGATGGCCCCGACGCCGATCGCGGAGGACACGGTCGTCACGGCGGTCATCGCACCGGCGCACATCCGGTCGATCGAGTAGCCGGGGGTCGTCGTCGGCAGTCCGGAGAGCAGGCCGGCGAGGCGGCCGAGGGTCAGGCCCTGGTCGCCGATCTGGGTCGTCGCGGCGATCGCGACCTCCTCGACCCGCTCCTTGGGGAGCTCGGGGTGGCGGCGCAGCAGCTCGCGGACGCACTTGATGACGAGGTCGTCGGCACGGGTCTGGGCGTACATGCCCTTCTCACCGGCCTTGCCGAACGGGGTGCGGACGCCGTCGACGAAGACGACCTCCTGGAGCTCACGGGGCACGAGGTGGCCTCCCTGGTCGGGGACGGGGCGTGGACCGGCGCAGGGCCGGGCTCCGACGATCGTACTAAGCAAGCGCTCAGTCAGACAGCGGCGGCCGGGTGAGCACCGTCACGCCCCTCCGTCATCGCGGGCTACACCGCAGTAAGTGTCGTCATGGCGACGCTTACTGCGCTGTAGCCCGGTACCGAGGTGGATGTCAGGGCCGGGCGCCGCGGTCCCCGGGGGGCCTACGCTGCGGAGGATGGACGACACCTCGTGGACCACCGTCGAGGACTCGGAGAGCCTCACCGCGCTGCTCGGCGAGCCGGCGCAGCGCGCCCGGGACAAGGAGCGCGACCACCTCCTCGACATCGACCGGGCCTGGCTCGCCGCGTCGCCGTTCTGCGTGCTCGCGACCGCCGGAGCCGACGGCACGTGCGACGCCTCGCCCAAGGGCGACCCCGTCGGCTCGCTCGTCCACGTGCTCGACGATCGCACCATCGCCGTGGCCGAGCGGCCGGGCAACCGACGGGTCGACGGCTACCGCAACGTCCTCGAGAACCCGCACGTCGGCCTGCTCTTCCTCGTGCCCGGCCGCGGCGACACGCTGCGCGTCAACGGCCGGGCGCGCCTGGTCTCCGACGCGCCCTTCCTCGACGAGATGGTCGTCCGCGGCCACCGCCCGGTGCTCGCCCTCGTCGTCGAGGTCGAGCAGGTGTTCTTCCACTGCTCCAAGGCGTTCCTCCGCTCGGGACTGTGGGACCCCGAGGGATGGGCGCCCGACGGCAGCGTGCCGCGGCGGGCGGTCATCGCCCACGAGGTCGAGCCGGACGGACGGAGCATCGAGGAGCTCGACGCCTACTACGGCCCGTCCTACGCCGACGGTCTCTACGGCTGAGGGTCCGGCGCGGGGGCCATGAGCTGGACGAGGTTGCCGCAGGTGTCGTCGAGGACGGCGGTGACGACCGGGCCCATGGCCGTCGGCGGCTGGGTGAAGGTGACCCCGAGGCCGGTGAGCCGGCGGTGCTCGGCCTCGACGTCCGCGACCGAGAGCACCGCGACGGGGATGCCGTCGGCGGCCATCGCCTCCTGGAAGGCCACGGCCGCCGGGTGGGCGTTCGGCTCGAGCACGAGCTCGACGCCGTCCGGGGCCTCGGGGCTGACGACGGTGAGCCAGCGGTGCTCGCCGAGCGGGACGTCGTGCTTGGTCGTGAGGCCGAGGACGCCGGTGTAGAAGTCCTGGGCCTTCTGCTGGTCGTCGACGAACACGCTGGTCAGGGCGATCTTCACGGGTCGGTCC
>JACXUW010000483.1 GCA_014763705.1 Micrococcales bacterium
CGGGCCGCCGTCGCCGCCGAGTCCGTCGACGAGACCGCTGCCGCCCCGCACGTCGTCGACGACACCGCCATCAGCGACGACGACGAGTCCATCGACGACCTCGCCGACGTCGGGGTGCCCGTCGTCGAGCGCATCCTCGGGGGCACGGTCATCCACGAGGAGCCGCGGTGAGCCGGTTCGCCTACCGCGCAGGCCATCTCGTCATCGCGCCCACGGCCAAGCTGCTGTGGCGGCCCACGGTCACCGGCGCTGGCAACGTGCCGCGCACCGGCGGCGTCATTTTCGCGAGCAACCACCTCTCGTTCATCGACTCCTTCGCCATCCCGATCGTCGCGCCACGGCCGGTCAGCTTCCTCGCGAAGTCCGACTACTTCACCGGCTCCGGCTTCGGCGGGATGGTCCGCCGCGGCTTCTTCGAGGCCATCGAGTCGATCCCCGTCGACCGCCACTCGTCGCGGGCCGCGCAGGAGTCCCTCGACTCCGCCCTCGAGGTGCTGCGGGCCGGGCGCGCCTTCGGCATCTACCCCGAGGGCACCCGCTCGCGCGACGGCCGGCTCTACAAGGGCCGCACCGGTGTCGCATGGCTCGCGCTCACCGCCGGGGTGCCGGTCGTGCCGGTCGGGCTCGTCGGCACCGACGCGGTGCAGCCGGTCGGCAGCAGCTTCCCGAAGCTCGCGAAGGTGCGCGTCTCGTTCGGCCGCCCGATCAGCCCCGAGCCGTACGCCGGGATGCCGGCCGGCAAGGCGCGCCGGCTCCTCACCGACGCGGTGATGGACGCCATCGCCGGGCTCACCGGCCAGGAGCGCGCCGACACCCACAACGAGCTGCCTCCGGAGAGCACGGGCGCCGCCGTCGGCATCTGAGCCGGGGCCGCCACCGACGTCCCGCGGCGCGGACGGCATACTGGGGGGAGGTATCCGATCCGAGAGGAGCCGACCCGTGTCGAGCACCCAGCAGTTCCGCGCCACCGGCCTCACCTGCGGCCACTGCGCCCACGCCGTCACCGAGGAGCTCAGCGCCCTCGACGGCGTCCGCGACGTCGCCGTCGAGGTGGTGAGCGGCGGCGAGTCCACGGTCACCGTCACGGCCGAGCAGGCCCTCACCGACGCACAGGTCGCCGCCGCCCTCGACGAGGCCGGCGACTACCACCTCGTCGAGGCCTGAGCGCGCGCGGCGCGGCTGACCGTCCCTCCCGGGCCCGCAGGCCGTAGGCTCGGGGCGTGTACGAAGGCGCGGTCCAGGACCTCATCGACGAGCTCGGCAGGCTGCCGGGCGTCGGACCCAAGAGCGCCCAGCGGATCGCGTTCCACCTGCTGCAGGCCGACCCCGCCGACGTCGAGCGGTTGACCCACGCGTTGTCCGAGGTCAAGGCCCGGGTGCGCTTCTGCGAGGTCTGCTTCAACGTCGCCGAGGGCGAGCGCTGCCGCATCTGCGCCGACCCGCGCCGTGACGACACCTCGATCTGCGTCGTCGAGGAGCCCAAGGACGTGGTGGCCATCGAGCGCACCCGCGAGTTCCGCGGCCGCTACCACGTGCTCGGCGGCGCGATCAGCCCGATCGACGGCGTCGGCCCCGAGGACCTGCGGGTCCGCGAGCTGCTGGCGCGCCTCGGCGACGGCACGGTGACCGAGGTGATCATCGCCACCGACCCCAACCTCGAGGGCGAGGCCACCGCCAGCTACCTCTCGAGGATGCTCCGCGACATCGGCGTCCAGCGGGTCACCCGGCTCGCGTCCGGGCTGCCGGTCGGCGGCGACCTCGAGGCCGGCGAGGGCTTCCTGCGCGAACTGGTGCCCTTCGTCTACCGGAAATATCTCGACTATGCGGCGATCGCCGACATCCATTCGATCAAGCGGCAGATCCACGCCCACAAGGGCTTCGGCGCGATCGCGGTCAAGGGCCACAACGTCAAGCTCGGCCGCGGCGGCATCCGCGAGATCGAGTTCTTCGCCCAGACCCAGCAGCTGATCGCCGGCGGCCGCATGCCGCAGCTGCGCGTGAGGGCGACCGAGGAGGCGCTGCAGGCGCTGACCGACGCCAGCTGGATCGACGAGACGACGCGGGCGGAGCTCACCGAATGCTACTGGTTCCTGCGCGACATCGAGCACCGGATCCAGATGGTCTATGACGAGCAGACGCACGTGCTGCCGCAGACCGAGGCGGAGCTGAGGCGCATCGCGCTGATGGCCGGTTTTCCCGATACTGCGAGTTTCTCTTCGCGGCTCGAAAGCGTGCTGAAGACGGTGGAACGGCGCTATGCCAAGCTCTTCGAGCATGAAGGGGAGTTGTCCGGCGCCCACGGCAACCTCGTCTTCACCGGCCAGCGCGACGATCCGGATACGCTGAAGACGCTGAGGGCGCTCGGTTTCGAGCGGCCGGAGGACATCTCGCGCGTCATCCGCACCTGGCATTACGGCCGCTACCGTGCGACACAGTCCGCCGAGGCGCGCGAGCGGCTGACCGAGCTGATGCCGGAACTCTTGAAG
>JACXUW010000047.1 GCA_014763705.1 Micrococcales bacterium
GTCGACCGGCTGCGCGGGGTGCCCTCGTTCCGCCCCGACGTGCGGGCCTGGGCCGCGCTCGCCCTCGAGGTCCGGGCCGGGCTCGTGGCCGGGCGTGAGCGGCGCGCGGTCGCGAGCATCGGCATCCCGACGTGGTTCTACGGTCACGAGCCGCCCAACGTCTTCTGCGACGGCATCGCCAAGTACTTCTCCAACGCGATCCGGGAGGACGGCCTGCTCGCGCGCTGCACCGCCGGGGTGGTCGTGCTCGAGGGAGCCGCCGGCACGGTCCAGGAGGTCTTCCAGGCGGCGACCCGGCTGTACTACGAGCGCGAGCCGGCGGACGGCGCGCCGCTCCCGCACCTCGTGCTCGTCGGCCGCGCGCACTGGACCGAGGCCCTGCCGGTCTGGCCGGCGCTCGCCGCCCTCGCCTCCGGCCGGGGGATGGTCGACCGGATCCACCTCGTCGACGACCTCACCGAGGCCGTCGGGGTGCTCACGGCCGGGTGGCCTCCACGGCCGGGACCTCCTGCACCCGACCCGGCATCACCATGAGCGTCGCGATGACGACGAACCCGAAGGGAACGAGGAGGAAGAGCTGCCACCACGGGCTCTGACCGGCGTCGCGCAGGCGGCGGGTCCCGGCGGCGAGGAGCGGGACGAGGCAGAGCACGGCGGCGAAGGCCCCGAGCCGCTCGTCGAGGGCCGCCGGCGCCCCGACCAGCACGACCGCGGCGAGGACGAGGAACCAGTACTCGGAGCGGCTGGCCCGCCCCTCGAAGGACGACCATCCCCGGGCGCCGAGGCGCAGGGCCTCGGCGAAGCTCACCTCGGGCGCCGGCCCACCCGCCGAGGCTCGCCCGGACGCCGCGTCGGCCAGGGCCTCGGGGTCGGCGCCGAGCGCGGCGGCGAGGGCCGCCACCGTGGCGCGGCCCGCCGGCCGCCCGGACTCGAGCCGTTGGATCGTGCGCACGCTGACGCCGCTGGCCTCGGCCAGCTCCTCCTGGCTCCACCCGCGGCGGACCCGCTCCTCACGAAGGCTCACGCCGCCAGTCTGGCCGAGGGGGGCCCGCCAGCACCACGACACGGGCCCGCCACCTTCCCCGACGCACCCCGGCGCGCTCCCGTCAGGGCCGGGTCAGCAGGACGATGCCCAGGCACATCTCGTCGGTCGTGCCCTCGCCCCAGAGGACGTAGCGCTCGGGCTGGTCGCGGAAGACGGGAAGCCGGTCGCGCAGCGACTGGTCGTGCCGGCAGGTGACGGTGATGCTGTCGCCGGGCCGCACGGCGACCGGCTTCGCGAGCGGGATGCTGCCCTGGTCGTCGAAGTCCCAGTTCGCGATGTCGAGCACGCGCTGGGCACGGTCGGTGCCCTTGTCGACGTCGACGGTGATCGCCCGGCCGAGCAGGTGCATGTGGCCGGCCACGGCCCGGATCGTGCCGGCCTCGCGCACCGGTCGCGTGCAGCTCTGGACCGGCCCGGACCGGACCGGCCCGCAGAGGAGGTGCAGCAGGTCGGCCCGCGTCGGCTGCTCCTGGAACCGCTTGGCCAGGTCGACGTCCGCCACGGCGCGGTTGCACAGCCCGGCGCTCCGGCCGTTCCGGCACGGCAGCTCGACCGGCGCCGGGAGCAGCATCGTGGCCAGCGGCTTCCTGCGGCTGCCGGACGCCTCGCTCACGCGCAACCGGACCGTGCTGCGGTCGGACCCGGAGCCGGCGAGGAGGTTGTAGTGCATCTGCACGACGAGACGTGATCCTGCCGCCAGCGGGATGCCGATGTCGCCGGCCATCACCCTCTCGCCCCCGCCGGGGGCCCACGCGCCGACCCAGTCGGCGTCGTCGAGGCTCACGCCGGCGCCGCGGATCCCGCTGCCGCCGAAGCAGGTCCATCCGTCGCCGGGCGCGGCGGCGTCGAGCGCCTCGGCCTGCGCGACCTGGCCGGGCTCGACCTTGCTCACGATGACGTGGTGGACGATCGCCGCGTTGTCCGGGCGGATGTCGACCCCGCTCACGAGCTGGTCGGTGCGCAGCCCGGGGTCGACGAGGAAGCAGCGGTAGTCGTCGGTGCCGTTCGGGGTCGGCGCCTTCGGGGTGTACTCCGCCGGCAGCCGCACCTCGACGAACCGCTCACCCGCGCGCAGAGGGAGGTCCGGGCGCGGAGTCGACGACGCGGCCGCGGACGACGCGGCCGCGGCGTGGGCGTCGTGCCCGCTGCGCTCACGAAGGTTCGCCGGCAGCTCGTCGGCGCCGGAGCAGCCCGCGAGCGCCACGGTGACCACCGCGGCCGCTCCGAGCACGCGACGTCGCACGCGAGAAGGGTAAGCCCGCCCCGGTCCGACGGTCAGCGCTTCGCCGGCGAGGGGCCGCGCGCCCTCAGGCGGTCGACGCGGCGAGCTGGCCGCAGGCGCCGTCGATCTCCGAGCCCCGGGTGTCGCGCACGGTGGTCGGGATGCCGTGCGCGCGCAGTCGCTCGACGAACTGCTGCTCGACACCGCGCCGGGAGGCCGTCCACTTCGAGCCGGGCGTCGGGTTGAGCGGGATCGGGTTGACGTGCACCCATCCCCGCCCGCGCGCAGCCAGCTTCTCGCCGAGGAGGTCAGCCCGCCACGCCTGGTCGTTGATGTCGCGGATCAGCGCGTACTCGATGCTGACCCGCCGACCGGTGGTCTCGTAGTAGCGGTGCGCCGCATCGATCGCCTCGTCGACCTTGAACCGGGTGTTGATCGGCACGAGCTCGTCGCGCAGCTCGTCGTCCGGCGCGTGCAGCGAGAGCGCGAGCGTCACCGGGATGCCCTCGGCGGCCAGTCTGTCGATGCCGGGGACGAGCCCGACGGTCGACATCGTGATGCCACGGGCCGAGATCCCGAGCCCCGAGGGCGCGGGTTCGGTGAGCCGGCGGATGGCGCCGATGGCCGCCTTGTAGTTCGCCAGCGCTTCCCCCATCCCCATGAAGACGACGTTGCTGACCCGAGCCGGTCCGCCGACGGCGGGCTCGTCGGAGTCCTCGGCCTCGTCGCCGAGCCCGGCGCCTCCGTCGAGGCCACGCGCCTCGGGCAGGCCGCCGTGGCGGAGCATCCGCGCCGCCGCGACCACCTGCTCGACGATCTCGCCGGTCGACATGTTGCGGGTCAGGCCCTCCTGGCCGGTCGCGCAGAACGGGCAGTTCATCCCGCAGCCGGCCTGGCTCGAGATGCAGACCGTGACCCGGTTGGGGTAGCGCATGAGCACCGACTCGACGAGCGCGCCGTCGAAGAGCCGCCACACCTGCTTGACCGTCGCGCCCTCGTCGGCGGTGATCGACCGGACCGGACCGAGCAGCGGCGGCAGCAGGTCGGCGACGAGGTCGTCGCGGACCGCCTTGGGCAGGTCGGTCATCTGCTCCGGGGAGTCCACGAGCCGCTCGAAGTAGTGCGTCGAGAGCTGGTTGGCCCGGAACGCCGGATGGCCGAGGGCGGCGACCGCCTCGCGGCGCTCCTCGACGGTGAGGTCGGCGAGGTGGCGCGGCGGCTTCCCCCGCCGCGGTGCGACGAGGGTCAGCTGACCGGGGGCGGGACGGGAGGAGGGAGCGTCGGACATGGTCCCCCGATTCTCGCAGGTGCTGGATCCGCGGCCCACGGGGCCGGCGAACGGGCCATCCGTGCGGTCCGTTCGGCCGATTGCCCGATTTCGCCACGAGGGAGGTCCTGGCCACCTACCCTGTGGTCAGACCCGTTCCGCAGGGGGAGCGGGGATGCAGGGAAAGGCATGGCCATGGGCCTGTTCGATCGCTGGCGCGCGCCCGCAGGGGGCACCGACCAGTTCCGGGGAGCAACGGCTCCCATCCGTCATCCGCTCGTGCCGGTCCCGGACGTCGACGGCGGCGACCTCGACGCGGCCGTGCGAGCCCACCTCGAGCGGCTCACCGCGGCGGCCGAGACCGACGTCGACTCGCTGACGCAGGAGCAGTTCGACGGCGCGCTCACCGCCCGGCTCGTCGCCCGCGACCGGCTGCACGGCACCGGCCTCGGGTTCGGCTACGTCATGCCGTTCACCGAGCACGTCGACGAGGTGCTCACGCTCGACCTCCCGACGACCGTCGTCACGCTGCCGGAGTCGCGGATCGTCGCGACCCGCCGGCACCTGTCGACGCTCATGGAGATCGCGCGGGCCAACCTCGTGCGGCAGATGGAGACCGCCGACGTCGAGCGCATCCGCCTCGGCAGCTCGCGGCACTCGGTCACCGCGCTCGTCGGCGACTCGCCGTACACCGCGTCCTTCTCCCGGTTCCTCCTCGACGCCCTCGAGCGCTGGAGTCCGGGGTCGGACCTCAGCGGTGGCGTCGTCTTCGCGATGCCGCACCGGCACGCCATCGTCCTCCAGACGTGCGCCACGCCGACCGAGGTCCGGGACGCCCTCGAGCTCGTGCCGGCGCACGCGGCCGAGATGTACGCCGACGGCGTCGGCCCGGTGACCCCGCACGTGTACCACTGGTACCACCGCGAGATCACCTGCCTCACCGAGGAGCTCGAGGACGGCAGCCTCGAGGTGCACACGACGCCGCTGCTCGACTCCATCCTCGCTCGCGGTCGGCGCCGGGCGGGCTGAGGCCCCGCGGCCCCGGCCGGTCGACGTCGCTCGGCCGGTCGGGGCCCGCGGCGCTCAGCTCGTCGGGACGAGCCAGAGGAGCAGGGCCCAGGCGATCGGGGCGACGACGACGAGGGAGTCGAGGCGGTCCATGAGGCCGCCGTGGCCGGGCAGCACCGAGCCCATGTCCTTGATGCCGAGGTCGCGCTTGATGCTCGACTCGATGAGGTCGCCGGTGGTCGCCGCCCCGGCCGCGACCGCCCCGAGCAGCGCGCCGGCCCACCACGGTCCGTCGAGGAGCAGCGGCAGCGCGACGGCCCCGCCGACCGCGCACGTGGCGACGGACCCGGCGAACCCCTCCCACGACTTCTTGGGGCTGAGCGACGGCGCCATCGGGTGCTTGCCGAGGACCACGCCCACCGCGTAGCCCCCGATGTCCGAGAGCACCGTGACGAGGACGAAGGTGATGATGCGGAGGCGGCCGTCGGGCGCGGCGAGCATCAGCGAGGCAAAGCCGCCGAGGAAGACGGGGTAGAACGCGACGAGCGCGGACGCGGACAGGTCGCGGGCGGCACCGTCGAGGCCGTCGGCGACGCGCCACACGACCATCCCGACGAGGGTGAGGCCGAAGGTGACGACGAGCGCCTCGGCGCCGCGAAGGTACGCCGAGGCGATCATCCCGACCGTGCCGAGCATCAGGGGCAGGAGGGGCACCTGCATCCCCCGGCTGCCGACCGCCCGGCGCAGCTCCCAGGCGCCGAGGCAGATCGCGGCGACGATGACGACGAGGAAGGCGCGGGCGTCGAGGACGAGCGTGCCGATGACGACCGCGCCGAGGAGCAGGCCGACGCCGACGGCCGCGCGCAGGTCGCGGCCGGCCCGGGGAGCGCGACGCGACTCGCCGGGCTCGGCCGCCGCGTCCTCGGCGGTTGCGGCGGTCGCGACGACCCCCGCGTCGGGACCGGGGTCCTCCGCGGGGGTGTCGGGCTCGCTCGGGGCGTCGGACATGAGCGGGTCAGACCTCGAGGAGCTCGGATTCCTTGTGCTTGAGCAGCTCGTCGATCTGGTCGACGTGCCGCTTGGTCACGGCCTCGAGCTCCTTCTCGGCCCGCACGCCCTCGTCCTCGCCGACCTCGCCGTCCTTGACGAGCTTCTCGAGGGTGCTCTTCGCGTGCCGGCGGATGTTGCGGACCGACACCCGGGCGTCCTCGGCCTCGGTGTGCGCCATCTTCACGTACTCGCGGCGGCGCTCCTCGGTGAGCTGCGGCATCGTGCAGCGGATGATGGTGCCGTCGTTGCTCGGGTTGACGCCGAGGTCGGCCTGCTGGATGGCCTTCTCGATGGCGTGCATCGAGCCCTTGTCGAACGGGCTGATGATGATCGTGCGCGCCTCGGGCGTCTGGAACGACGCGAGCTGCTGCAGCGGGGTCGGGGCGCCGTAGTAGTCGACGAGGACCTTCTGGAACATCCCCGGGTGCGCCCGGCCGGTGCGGATGCCCGCGAAGTTCTCCTTGGCGACCTCGACGGCCTTCTCCATCTTCTCCTCGGCCTCGAACAAGGTCTCGTCGATCACGGCGCGGTTCTCCTTCGGATGGGCGTCGCGGGCGCGGCGCTGCGGGTCCAGTGTGTCAAACGCCCGGGTGCGGCCGGGCCGGGGCGGCTCAGCCGGCGTGGACGAGGGTGCCGATCGGCTCGCCGCGCAGCGCGCGCGTCACGTTGCCGTCGCCCTCCATCCCGAAGACGACCATCGGCAGGGCGTTGTCCATGCACAGGCTGAACGCCGCGGCGTCGACGACCTTGAGGCCGGTGCGCAGGGCCTCCTCGAAGGTGACCTGGTCGAGCTTGCGGGCGTCCGGGTTGGTGCGCGGGTCGGAGTCGTAGACCCCGTCCACGCCGTTCTTGCTCATGAGGACGGCGTCGCACTTGCACTCGAGGGCCCGCTGGGCGCTCACCGTGTCGGTGGAGAAGTACGGCATGCCGGCGCCGGCGCCGAAGATGACGACCCGCCCCTTCTCGAGGTGGCGGATGGCCCGGCGCGGGATGTACGGCTCGGCGACCTGGCCCATCGTGATGGCCGTCTGCACGCGGGTGTCGACGCCCTCCTTCTCGAGGAAGTCCTGGAGGGCGAGGCAGTTCATCACCGTGCCGAGCATGCCGATGTAGTCGGCCCGGGCCCGCTCCATGCCCTTCTGCTGCAGCTCGGCGCCGCGGAAGAAGTTGCCGCCGCCGACGACGATGGCCACCTCGATGCCCTCGCGGACGGCCGCGGCGATCTGCTTGGCGACCCCGCGAACGACGTCGGGGTCGACCCCGACCCGGCCGCCGCCGAAGACCTCGCCGGACAGCTTGAGCAGGACGCGGCGGTTGCGCCCCGGGGCGGAGGCGACGGATGCCGGGGCCTCGGCGGTGGCGGTCGTGGTCACGGATGGCCTCCTCGGCGGGGTACACGGCGGTCACCCGATCCTGTCACACGGGCGCGGCCCGGACCCAACCGGGAAACCCGCCGGTAACCCGCGGCTGCCACGATGGCGCCGTGGAGGCGGAGCGCGAGGTCCTGACGTGGCAGCGGTTCGACGAGGCGGTGTGGTCGCTCGCCGAGCGGGTCGCCGCCGACGGGTCCCGGACATGATCCTGTCCGTGGCCCGCGGCGGCCTCATCGTCGGCGGCGCGCTCGGCTACGCCCTCGGGGTGAAGAACACGTACACGATGAACGTCGAGTTCTACACCGGGGTCGACGAGCGGCTCGACGTGCCGCGCATCCTCCCGCCGGCCCCGGACTTCGTCGACCTCCACGACGCGACGGTGCTCGTCGCCGACGACGTGGCGGACACCGGGCTCACCCTCGCCTCCGTGCGGGAGTTCTGCGCGGGGAAGGTCGGGCGGGTGCGCACGGCGGTCGTCTACGCCAAGCCGCGGTCGGTCGTCGTACCCGACTACGCCTGGGGCACGACCGAGCGGTGGATCTCCTTCCCGTGGAGCGACCGCCCCCCGGTCACGGAGCGCGGCGTCCTCGACGCGTGATCCCCGGACGTGGACAGCCCGCCCGCCATCTGCCTACCGTCGACCATGCGCGAGACGGAGGGCAGGCGGTGGGCCGCGGCGCTCGGGGCGGGCGCGACGCTGGCTCTCGCCGGTGGATGCACGACCGCGCCGGAGGTGCCCTCGGGCCCCTCGTCCTCGCCACGGTCGCCGGCGGTTGCGTCCGCCGCGGTGCCCTGTGACGCCGACGCCCTCGAGTCCGCGCCCCGTCTCCTGCGTGCGACCGCCGAGCGGCTGCGGGGCTCCGACCTGACCGTGTGCGAGGCCGGCCGGGGCACGGACGGCTCACGCAGCTACACGGTCTCGACGGTGGGTGCGGCGCGGACGAGGGACCCGGAGGTCGTGAGCGCGCTGGCGTTCGACGGCGGGCCGGTGCCGGACGGCTGCGAGGTCTCGTCGTCCTCACGCCTGTTCGTGCTCATCGAGGGCAGGTGGCAGGAGGCCCGCCAGGTGGGCTGCGGTCACGACTCCTGACCCACGGGGTCAGATGCCGCCGGCGTACCTGAGCATGAACTCGGTCTCGGTGTCGCGGCCGCCGCGCGGGTCGCGGGCCGGCTCGACCTCCTGGGTCGTCACCATGTCCTCGGGGCGCACACGGGGCAGGTCGACGTGGACCCGGTGCTCCAGGTCGAGCCGGTCGTGCTCGCGGTGCTGCTCTGCCATGGCGACCTCCTGTCCCCCATCGTGCCACGCGGCCGCGTCGGCCCCCGGGTTTCCCGCCGGGTGCCGGAAGCCCAGGGGTCCCCCGGGAACCGTTCCGGTGCGACCTCGGGGGTTGCCGGATGACGGGTGCGGCCCTGCCGGCCGTCCGCGGGCCGGACGCACGACGCCGCCCCCGGGCGGACCCGGGGGCGGCGTGACGTGGTGCGCTCGAGGAGCGCCGTGGGTCAGGACCCGACGCGGAAGCGCGCGAAGCCGGTGGCCGACGCGCCGACCTCGTCGAGGACCTTGGCGACCGTCTTCTTCGGCTCCTTGGCGAACGGCTGCTCGAGGAGGACCTGCTCCTTGAAGAAGCCGTTGACCCGACCCTCGATGATCTTCGGGAGGGCGGCCTCGGGCTTGCCCTCCTCCTTGGCCGTGGCCTCGGCGACGCGACGCTCGTTCTCGACCGTCTCGGCGTCGATCTCCTCACGGCTGAGGACGCTCGGCGCGAAGGCCGCGACGTGCATCGCGACGTCGCGCGCCGTGCTGTCGTCGCCGCCCTGCGTCGAGACGAGCACACCGATCTGCGCGGGCAGGTCGGGGCTCGTCTTGTGCAGGTAGGACACGACGTGCTCGCCCTCGAGGCGGGCCACGCGCTTGACCTCGATCTTCTCGCCGATGGTCGCGTTGGCCTCGTCGAGCAGCTGCTTGACGGTCTTGCCGTCGGAGAGCGTCGAGTCGAGGAGTGCGTCGGCGTCCGCGGCCTTGGTCGCGACGGCCTGCGCGAGGACCTCGTCGGCGAGCGCGATGAAGCGCTCGCCCTTGGCGACGAAGTCGGTCTCGCAGAGGACCTCGACGAGGGTGCCCTCGCCACCGGCCGCCTGCGCGGTGACGAGGCCGTTGGAGGCGGTGCGTCCCTCACGCTTGGTGACGCCCTTCTGGCCCTTGACGCGGAGGATCTCCTCGGCCTTGGCCATGTCGCCGTCGGCCTCGTCGAGGGCCTTCTTGACGTCCATCATGCCGGCCGCGGTCTTCTCGCGGAGCGCCTTGATGTCAGCGGCGGTGTAGTTCGCCATGGTTTCCTGTCTCGCTCGTTGGGGTGGACGGATGAGGGTGTGGCTCAGGCCTGCTCGGCCGGGGCCTCCGCCTTCTCCTCGGTCGGGGCCTCGGCGGCCTGCTCCTCGGCGGGCGCCTCAACGGCGGCCTGCTCCTCGGCCTGCTCGGCCGGCGCGGCCTCGGCAGCCTCGGGGGCGGTCGCGGCGGCGGTCTCCCCCGCCTCGGGAGCGACGGCCTCCGCCGACGCCTCGGCGTCACCGGCGAGGAGCTCGCGCTCCCACTCGGCCAGCGGCTCCTCGCCCTGCGCCTCGTCGCCGGTCGCGGCCTGGCCGCCGGAGCGGGCGATGAGGCCCTCGGCGACGGCGTCCGCGATGACGCGGGTGAGCAGGGTGACCGAGCGGATGGCGTCGTCGTTGCCCGGGATCTTGTAGTCGACCTCGTCCGGGTCGCAGTTCGTGTCGAGGATCGCGATGACCGGCAGGCCGAGCTTGCGGGCCTCGTCGACGGCGAGGTGCTCCTTCTTGGTGTCGACGATCCACACCGCGGAGGGGACCTTGCTCATCGAGCGGATGCCACCGAGCGTCTTCTCGAGCTTGTCCTTCTCACGCTTCATCATGAGGAGCTCCTTCTTCGTGCGACCGGAGCCGGCCACGTCGTCGAAGTTGATCTCCTCGAGCTCCTTGAGGCGCGTGAGGCGCTTGGAGATCGTCTGGAAGTTGGTGAGCATGCCACCGAGCCAGCGGTGGTTGACGTACGGCATCCCGACGCGCGTCGCCTGCTCGGCGACCGGCTCCTGGGCCTGGCGCTTGGTGCCGACGAAGAGGATGGTGCCGCCGTGGGCGACGGTCTCCTTGACGAACTCGTACGCGTTGTTGATGTAGGTCACCGACTGCTGCAGGTCGATGATGTAGATGCCGTTGCGCTCGGTCATGATGAAGCGCTTCATCTTCGGGTTCCAGCGACGGGTCTGGTGCCCGAAGTGGACGCCGCTCTCGAGGAGCTGGCGCATGGTGACGACGGCCATCGTCGTTCTCCTTGTGCTGTGAGGTTGTCAGTTACGTCGGTGGTGCCCGAGCCCCGAGGGGTGGACCCACCTGCCTGGCGTCCCGACGCACCCCGGACGGCGACCGGCCCGGGGGCCGGCATCCGTCACTGCCGTGGTGCGTCCCTGCTCGGAGGAGTCCTCGTCGCAGGAGGGTGACGCGCGAAGTACGGCTCCCGCGTGCACGCACACGAAGGCCATCGGACATGGTACGTGGCCGAGGGTCGCCGGACGAAATCGGCGGGTTCGGTCGACGGGGCGGACGGGCGGCGGGGAAACCGGGTGCCCCGTGTCCGGAGCCGCGGGTAGCGTCTCGACCTCGTGAGCAGGATCGTCGACGCCATCGCCCCGCCGCGGATGGGCACGGCGTTCCGGTGGAACCTCGCCTCCTCGTGGGTGGGTCAGGTCGGGGACGGCATCGCCCTCGCCGCCGGTCCGCTGCTCGTGGCCAGCCAGACCCGCTCCCCCGTGCTCATCGCCGCCGCGGCGGTCGTGCAGCGGCTGCCCGGGCTCGTCGTCGGGCTCTACGCCGGCGCGGTCGCCGACCGGGTCGACCGGCGCCGCGTCGTCATCACCGCGAACGTCGCGCGGATCGTCGTCCTCGCCGTGCTCGTCGTCGCGCTGCTCACCGGGGTGCTCTCGATCGGCCTCCTCCTCGCCCTCCTGCTGCTCGTCGGCACCGCGGAGGTCTTCGCCGACACCGGGTGGCGGGCCATCCTCCCGATGATCGTGGCCCCCGCCGACCTCGGCCTGGCCAACGCCCGGCAGATGTCCGGCTTCCTCGTCGCGAACCAGCTCGTCGGCCCCGCGGTCGGGGCCGCGCTGTTCGCGCTCGGGTCCGCGGTGCCGTTCGGGGTGCAGACCCTCTCGCTGCTGCTCGCGGTCGGCCTCTTCGCGCGGGTCCGGCTGCCCCGGATGGGGCGTGAACGGCCCGACCAGCACGTCGGGCGCGACATCGTCGACGGCCTGCGGTGGATCGCGCACCACGCCCCGGTCCGCACGCTGACCATCGTCATCCTCGTCTTCAACATCACCTGGGGCGCGCCGTGGGGGGTCCTCGTCTTCTGGGCGCAGGAGCGGCTCGGCGTCGACTCGATCGGGTTCGGGCTGCTCACGACCGCCTCCGCGGTCGGCGGCATCGCCTCGGTGCTGTCGTACGGGTGGCTGGAGCGCCGGGTGCCGCTCGCCGCGCTCATGAAGGCCTGCCTGGTCCTCGAGGTCGTCACGCACCTCGCGCTCGCGCTGACGACGGTGTGGGTGCTCGCCGTCGCGATCATGGTCGTCTTCGGGGCGTACGCGTTCGTCTGGGGCTCGCTGTCCTCGGCGGTGCGGCAGCGGGCGACACCGCAGGAGTACCAGGGCCGGGTCGGCAGCGTCTACTGGGTCGGGCTCGTCGGCGGGCTGCTCGTCGGCCAGTTCCTCGGCGGCGTCATCGCCGAGCGGTTCGGGGCCGCGGCGCCGTTCTGGTTCGCCTTCGTCGGGTCCGGCGTGACCCTGCTCCTCGTGTGGCGCCAGCTGGACCACATCGCCCACGCCGAGGCGGACGACGACCCCGCTGTCGAGTCCTCCGGGCCGGAGGGCGAGCCCTCGCCCGCGTAGCCTGCGGGCCATGCCCTCGATCCCCGGACACCCCGCACTGACCGAGTTCGGCACGACGGTCTTCGCGACGATGACCCAGCTGGCCCTCGAGAAGGACGCGGTCAACCTCGGGCAGGGGTTCCCCGACACCGACGGGCCGCGCGAGGTGCTCGACGCCGCCGTCGACGCCATCCGCGGGGGTCGCAACCAGTACCCACCGGGGCCGGGCGTGCCCGAGCTGAGGAACGCGGTCGCCGCGCACCAGGAGCGGTTCTACGGGCTGCACCTGGACCCGGACCGCGAGGTGCTCGTGACGGTGGGCGCCACCGAGGCGATCGCGGCCGTCGTGCTGGCGCTCGTCCGGCCGGGCGACGAGGTCGTGACCTTCGAGCCGTACTACGACAGCTACGCGGCGACGATCGCGCTCGCCGGCGGGGTGCGGCGTACGTCGCTGCTGCGCTTCCCGGACTTCGCGGTCGACGAGGCGTCGCTGCGGGCGGCCTTCTCGGAGCGCACCCGGCTGGTCCTGCTCAACACCCCGCACAACCCGACGGGGAAGGTCTTCACCCGGGAGGAGCTCGAGCTCGTCGCCTCGGTGGCTCGCGAGCACGACGCCTGGGTCGTCACCGACGAGGTCTACGAGCACTTGGCGTTCGACGGACGCGAGCACGTGCCGATGGCGACGCTGCCCGGGATGGGCGAGCGCACCCTGACCATCTCCTCCGGCGGCAAGACGTTCGCGACGACCGGCTGGAAGGTCGGCTGGGTGAGCGGGCCGGCAGCCGCGGTCGCCGCGGTGCGCGGCGTGAAGCAGTACCTGACCTTCGTCGGCTCCGGACCCTTCCAGCCCG
The DNA here is from genome assembly GCA_014763705.1 of Micrococcales bacterium. Taxonomy (GTDB): domain Bacteria; phylum Actinomycetota; class Actinomycetes; order Actinomycetales; family Dermatophilaceae; genus Phycicoccus. The sequence continues at coordinate 12,751 of JACXUW010000047.1, forward strand.
CGATCGCGGTGGGACTCGGGCTTCCGGACGCCGTGTTCACCGGGCTGGCGGCCTCGATGGCCGGCAAGCGCGACCGGCTCGTGGCCGGGCTGCGACAGGCGGGGTTCGAGGTCCCGGTCCCGGAGGGCGGGTACTTCGTCCTCGCCGACGCCGGCCCGCTCGGGGTGGTGGACGCCGAGGCGTTCTGCCTCGAGCTCCCCGACCGGGCCGGGGTCGTCGGTGTGCCGGCCTCCGCGTTCCACGACGACCTCGAGGCATCCCGCACGCTCGTGCGGTTCGCCTTCTGCAAGGAGGACGCGGTGCTCGACGAGGGCTGCCGCCGGCTGGCGGGGCTGCGCACCGGCTGAGGGCGCGGCGCCTGCCGTCCACAGGGGCCGCCGACGCCCGCCCCCGTCCACAGATGCGCTCGGCGCCCTGTCGCGGGGCGGGCACCGGGACGAGGCTCGCGGTGTGCCCGCCTCCACCACCCTCGCCGCGCTCGTCGCCTCGGTCCTCACCGTGGCAGCCGTCGTGGCGCGTGCGGAGGCCGACGGGCCGTCCCCACCCCGGTCGCGGACTCCGGTGGTGATGGGCCCTTCGCACGCTGCGGCCGACGGCGGGTCGGCGCGCGTCCGGTCGGCGCGCGTCGGGTCGGCGCGCGTCGGGTCGGCGCGCGTCGGGTCGGCGCGCGTCGGGTCGGCGTCGCCACGATGGCGATGGCCCCTGCACCCGCGACCCTCGGTACAGCGGCCCTTCGTCCCACCCGCCTCCACGTGGGGCGCGGGGCACCGCGGCCTCGACCTCGCCGCGCACGGTGGCGACCGGGTCCTCGCGGTCGAGGCCGGCGTCGTCACGCACGTCGGGGTCGTCGCGGGCCGCGGCACCGTGACGGTGCGGCATCCCGATGGTCTCCGGAGCACCTACGAGCCGGTGCGCGCCTCGGTGACGCTGGGTGAGCCGGTCGCCGCAGGGTCTCTCCTCGGAGTCGTCGAGGCCCCGGCCGCGTGGTCGACCGCGCACTGCCCGACAGCGCGTTGCCTCCACCTCGGGGCCCGGCGTGGCGAGGTCTACCTCGACCCCCTGCCGCTGCTCACCGGGCTCGGGCGGGTCCGCCT
>JACXUW010000048.1 GCA_014763705.1 Micrococcales bacterium
GTCGACGAGCTCGTCGGTCGTCTCGGCGACGACCATCCGCGCGGCCGGCCCGCCGACGCGCATCGTCGTGTGGCCCGCGAGGGGCTCGTCGGACAGCTCGCGCATCAGTCGAGACGGACGACGGCCACGCAGCGGCCGAGCACCTTCTGCCCCTCGCTCGTCGCCGTGACGTCGACGGTGACCCGGCCGGTCTCCGCGTCGACGGCCTTGACGGTGCCCTCGACGACGACCTCACCGCCGCCGACGGGCACGACGACCGGCTTGGTGAACCGGGTGCCGTACTCGACGACGCGCCCCGCGTCACCGGCCCACTCGGCGACGACGGTGCCGGCGGCGCCCATCGTCCACATCCCGTGCGCGATGACGTCGGGCAGCCCCACCGAGCGGGCGAAGTCCTCGTCCTGGTGGATGGGGTTCTGGTCGCCGGAGGCGTTGGCGTAGGCGACGAGGGTGTCGCGGGTGACCGGCAGGGTCACCGGTCCGAGGGTGTCGCCGACGGCGACCGAGGCGAGGGAGCGCACGGCCATCACTCCTCACCCCCGCGGACGACGATGACGGAGGTGCACGTCGCGAGCGCGTCCCCGCCGGTCGTCGCCAGCTCGGTGCGGGTCGTCACCATCGAGTGCCCGCCGGCCTGCCGGACGGCGTCGACGGTGAGCGTGCCGACGACCTCGTCGCCCGCGGTGATCGGGCGGTGGTGGACGAAGCGCTGCTCGCCGTGGACGACGCGGCTGTAGTCGATGCCGGCCTCCGGGTCGGCGACGTACGCGCGGTCGGAGGCCTGGGCGAAGCGGACCGCCATCGTCGGCGGGGCGACGACGTCGGCGTAGCCGGCGGCCCGGGCCGCCTCGGGGTCGGTGTGCACGGGGTCGGTGGACCCGACGGCCGCGGCGAACGCCGCGATGAGCGCGGCGTCGACGGCGTAGGGACCGCTCGGCGGGTAGGTGCGTCCGACGAAGTCGGGGTTGACGGCCATGCCGACCACTCTAGGGGCGGGCCCGGTCGCCACCGCACCCCGGACGCGACGAGGCCGCCGGCACCGGTCGGTGCGGGCGGCCTCGTCGGCGACGCGGTGGGGCGTCAGCGGGTCTCGCGGTGCGCGGTGTGCTTCTTGCAGCGCGGGCAGAACTTCGCCAGCTCGAGCCGGTCGGGGTCGTTGCGGCGGTTCTTCTTCGTGATGTAGTTGCGCTCCTTGCACTCCGTGCACGCCATGGTGATCTTGGGGCGGACGTCGGCGCTCTTGCTGGCCACGGGGCAACCTGCTCTCGGAAAACGGTGGTGGATCTCGGGGGCGGCGCGGGCGCGGGATGACGCCCACGCGCAGCACCAGCACAACAGGGTACGCGACCTCCGGTGTTCCACGGAAATCGCGGGCCCTTGCGTAGCGGGAGCGGGGCTCGATCCCGCGACCTCACGATTATGAGTCGTGCGCTCTAACCAGCTGAGCTACCCCGCCTTGGGGAACGACCGGGAAGCGCCTCTCGAGGAGCCGGAGTCCGGCCGGACCAGAGCCCCCTGTCGGAATCGAACCGACGACCTTTTCCTTACCATGGAAACGCTCTGCCGACTGAGCTAAGGGGGCGGGCGCGGCGCGCGGAAATCCGCTCTGCAGCGCGACGGAGACACTACACGGTCACGCTCGGTCGAGCGAAATCCGGGCCTCCACCAGCGCCGGACCGTACCAGGTGAGCAGCCGGCCCGAGACGAGCCGGGTCGGGATGTGCGCGAACGACTCCGGGCCGTCGGCCACGGTGAACTCGTAGGGCTCGTCCGGGAGCAGCGCGACGTCGGCGAGCGCCGGGTCGTCGAGGGCCGCGACCTCGGCGTGCGGGTAGCGCCCGGTGGGGCCTCCCCCGACCACCTCGACGCCGAGCCGGGCGAGGAGGTCGGCGGTGAAGGTCGGCCGCCCGACGACCATCCACGGGTCCCGCCAGATCGGGACCACCGCGCGGACCGACGGTGTCGGCACCGGTCCGGCCCAGGCCTGCACCGCGTCGCGCAGCCACCGCGGCTCCCCCACCCCCAGGGCCTCGGCGAGCAGCCGCCGCATCGACGCCAGCGACCCGGGCACGGTCTCGATGTCGGTCACCCAGACCGCGAGCCCCCGCTCGCGCATCCGGCGCACGTCGAGCTCGCGGTTCTCCTCCTTGTTGGCGACGACGAGGTCCGGTCCGAGCGCCGCCACGGCCGCGAGGTCGGGGTTCTTCGTGCCGCGCACCCGGGCGACGTCGAGGTCGACCGGGTGGGTGCACCAGTCGGTGGCGCCGACGAGCCGCTCGGGGCAGGTCGCGGCCAGCGCCTCGGTGAGCGACGGCACGAGCGAGACGACGCGGCGCGCCGGACCCACGAGGGGCACCGGCGCGCCGAGGTCGTCCCGGAGGGTCATCGGGCGGTGGTCAGCGCGGGGCCATCCGCAGCGCGCCGTCCATCCGGACGACCTCGCCGTTGAGGTAGTCGTGCTCGACGATGTCGACCGCCAGCTGCGCGTACTCGTCGGGGCGGGCGAGCCGCTGCGGGAACGGCACCCCCGCCGCGAGGCCGGCCCGGAACTCCTCGGAGACCGTCGCGAGCATGGGCGTCTCGACGATGCCGGGGGCGATCGTCATGACGCGGATGCCGTACTGGGCGAGGTCGCGGGCCGCCGGCAGGGTGAGCCCGACGATGCCGCCCTTGCTCGAGGAGTAGGCGGCCTGGCCGACCTGGCCGTCGTAGGCCGCGATACTCGCGGTGTTGACGACGACACCGCGCTGGCCGTCGGCGTCCGGCTCGGTCGCCGCGATGGCCTCGGCCGCGACGGCGAGGACGACGAAGGTGCCGACGAGGTTGACCTCGACGACCTTGCGGTAGAGCTCGATCGAGTGGGTTCCCTTGCGGCCGAGGATGCGCGCCGACGGGCCGATTCCGGCGCAGTTGACGACGACGCGCAGCGGTCGCGCCGGGTCGCCCGCCGCCTGCTCGACGGCGGCCCGGACGTCGGCCTCCGACGTGACGTCGGTCGGGACGTACTCGATGCCGTCCGCGGCCGGCGCCGCGGCGCAGGCGTCCGGGAGGTCGAGGGCGAGCACGCGGGCGCCTCGAGCGGCGAGGGCGGCGGCGGTGGCCGCGCCGAGGCCGGAGGCGCCACCGGTGACGATGGCGGAGGTGTCGGCGATCTGCATGACCGCCATCCTGCCCTGTCCCGCGGCGGCCGTGCCCGGAGGTCGGTGCGGCGCCGTACGGTGGACGCATGGATCTGCGCATCGGAGGACACGTCGACCAGGCCGACCCGGTGGCCGAGGCGCTCGCCCGCGGGGCCACGCTCAGCCAGATGTTCCTCGGCGACCCGCAGAGCTACAAGGGCCCGGTCGTCGAGTACCCCGGTGGGGCGGAGGCGCTGCGCGCGGCGGCGGAGGCGGCCGGTGTCGACCTCTACGTCCACGCGCCGTACCCCATCAACGTCGCCTCGACGAACAACCGCATCCGCATCCCGGGCCGCAAGCTGCTCCAGCAGCACCTCCACGCCGCGGCCGGGATCGGGGCCAAGGGCGTCGTCGTCCACGGCGGCCACCTCGGCAAGGACGAGGACGCCGACGCCGGCTTCGACAACTGGCGCAAGTGTGTCGACGGGCTCGAGATGCCGGTGCCCCTCCTCATCGAGAACACGGCGGGCGGCGACAACGCGATGGCCCGTCGACTCGAGGCGATCGAACGGCTCTGGGAGGCCATCGGGCGGGCCGAGGGCGGCGACACGGTCGGGTTCTGCCTCGACACCTGCCACGCGCACGCCGGCGGCAACGACCTCGGGAGCGTCGTCGAGAAGGTCCGCACCATCACCGGCCGGGTCGACCTCGTGCACTGCAACGACAGTCGTGACGAGTTCGACTCCGGCGCCGACCGGCACACCAACCTGGGCTCCGGCCACATCGACGGCACCGACCTCGCCGACGTCGTCCGGGCCGCGGGCGCACCCGTGGTCGTCGAGACCCCGGGCGGCGCGGAGGGCCAGGCGGCAGACATCGCCTGGCTGCGCGAGCACCTCGGCTGACGCCCCGACCGGAGGGTGCTGCGTCAGCCGGCGAGGTGCCCCCACGCGCCGGAGAGCTCGCGCCAGGGTCCGACCGCGGCGACCCGCCCCTCGACGAGGACGACGACGCGGTCGGCCTGGGCGAGGGCCGCGCGCTTGGACGTGGCGCCGATGACCGTGGCGTGCCGGGCCCGCAGCGCGGACCACAGCTCGACCTCGGTGGCGGCGTCGAGGGCGCTCGAGACGTCGTCGGCGAGGATCAGCTCGGTCTCGGCCGCGAGCGCCCGGGCGAGGGCGAGCCGCTGCACCTGGCCGCCGGAGAGGCGCACCCCTCGGTGCCCGACGAGCGCGTCGTGGCCGCCCGCCTCGCGGACGTCGTCGCCGAGCCGCGCGTCGGCGATCGCGCCCTCGAGGGCCCGGCCGTGGCCGAGCACGACGTTGTCGGCGAACGACCCCGAGAGGACCCGCGGCACCTGGGCGACGTGCGAGACCTGGCCGGGCCGCAGGAACACCTGGGCGTCGTCGACCTCGACGCCGTTCCAGGCGATCGAGCCGGTGTGCTCGAGCAGCCCGGAGAGGGCGGACAGGAGGCTCGACTTGCCCGAGCCGACCTGGCCGAGCAGGAGCACGAGCTCGCCGGCGCGCACCGTGAGGTCGACGCCCTCGACCCCGCGGGTGCCGTCGTCGTGGACGGCGCCGACGCCGGTGAGCCGCAGCTCCTCGAGCGGAACGCGGCTGGGGACCGGCGCGGCCGGCGCGGTACCGGACGGGAGGTCGATGCCCGCGGGCAGCCGGACGAGGTCGACACCGCCGGCGAGCCGGCTCGTGGCCCGCTGCCACGAGCGCGTTCCCGGCGCCTCGGTGACGACCGCCCCGGCGACCCGGCCGAACCAGTCGAACCCGTTGACCGCCCCGGCGACGAGGATGGCGGTCGCCAGCGGCCAGCCGCCGAGGACGTAGGTGGCCCATGCGGCGACGACGCCGGCCTGCACCATGACGATCGGCACGCCGTCGAGGACGGCCTGCACCCGGTGCTCGAACACGGCGGCCCGCACCCGGCCGGCGTCGACCCGGCGCAGGTGCCGGTGGGCCTCGGGCGTGGCCGCGGCGAGCTTGACCGTCCGCGCCGACTCGAGCACCGACACCACGGCCCGCCCGAACCGAGCGCGGGCCCGGGAGGACTCGGCAGCCGAGCGGCCGGCGATCGGTCGACCGACGGCCGAGGCCAGCGCCGCACCGACGAGGACGACGAGCAGCACCCCGCCGGCGAGCAGGCTGCCGCCGAGCAGCGCGGTGACGACGACGATGGCCAGCCCGTTGAGGAAGTCGACCCAGCGGTCGGCGTAGAGCGCGTACCGGTCGGCATCCATCGAGCGGGCGACCACCTCGCCGGCCGGGGTGCGTTCGAGCCGGTGCTGGCGGGTCTGCCCGATGAGCACGGACATCCGGACCCGGAGCATCACCTCGATCCACCAGCGGGGGTAGCGACGCATCGCGGCCACGAGGACGAGCGGGGCGAAGAGGACCGAGAGCGCGGTGAGCGTCGTCAGCAGGACCGTCTCGCCGTCCCAGCCCGCGCCGGCCCGCAGGTGCTCGACGACCCGGCCCCAGACGAAGCCCGTGGCCGCACCGAAGGCGCCGCCCAGAGCGGAGACGAGGAACAGCAGGGCCGGCCACACACCCCACCGGGGCCGGACGAGCAGGGCGGAGAGGATGCCGCGGGCCAGCGAGGGCCCCTCGCCCGGGTCCGGGAGCGCCGGGGGCGGGCCGGCCCGCCGGGCACCGGCGACGGCCCCCGCGGGCACCGGGACGGGATGCTCCTCGCGGCCCGGCTCGAGGTCGTCGCCGCTCGCCTCGAGGAGCCGGCGGAACGGGCCGTCGGCCGCGGCGAGCTCGGCGCGCGGCCCCTGCTGGACGACGCGGCCGTGGTCGAGCACGGCGACCTGAGCGGCCCGCTGCGTGGTCGAGAGACGGTGGGCGACGAGGATGCCGGTGCGCCCGGTGAGCAACCGGTCGGCGGCCCGGACGACGAGCGCCTCGGTGAGCGGGTCCATCCGGGCGGTGGCCTCGTCGAGGACGACGACCGAGACGTCGCGGACGAGCAGCCGGGCGAAGGCGACGAGCTGCTCCTCGCCGGCGGACAGCGAGGTGCCGCCCGGGCCGAGGAGGGTGTCGAGCCCCTCGGGAAGACCGGCGACCCACCCGTCGAGCCCGAGCTGGGTGACGGCGGCCTCGACCCGGGGCCGCGGCAGCTCGGCGAAGAGGGTGATGTTCTCGGCGAGGGTGCCGGCGAGGACCTCGGTGCGCTGGGTGACGACGCCGACCGCCGAGCGCAGCTGCTGGAGGTCGAGCTCGAGGACGTCGACACCGCCGAGGAACACCGTGCCGGGCTCGGGCTCGACCGCGCGGGAGACGAGCGAGGCGAGCGTCGACTTGCCCGACCCGGTGCGGCCGACGAGCGCGCACGTCTGTCCGCCCGGGACCCGCAGGTCGACGTCCTGCAGCGCGAACCCGCCCTGGTCGTAGCGGAACCGGAGGGAGCGGAACTCGAGGTCGAGGGCACCGCCGGGGACCGGCCGGCCGCCCGCCGGCTCGGGCGCCACCCCGAGCAGCTGCCGGAGCCGGGTGATGGCGCCGAGCCCGGCCTGCAGCTCGGGCAGGTGGCGCGCCATCTGGTCGACCTGACCGACGAAGGTGCTCGTGACGAGGAACAGGGTGACGAGCCGCGCGACCGTGAGGCCACCGCCCACGACGAGGGCCACGCCCGCGACGCTGGTGCCCGCGAGCATCCCGTAGAGGAGGAGGCCGGTGCGGCGGGTGACGCGGACCTGGAGGTCGATCACCTGCTTGAAGCGCTGGTGGACGACCGCCGACAGGGTGCTGAGCCGGGCCACGACGTGGGCCTGGCCCAGGCTCGTGCGCAGGTCGTCGCGGGCCGTCACGCCCTCCTCGAGCGCGGCGGCGTGGTCGGTCCAGGCGACCTCCTCGGCGACCTTGCGCTCGGCGATGGTCGGCAGGAGCCGGCGCACGAGGAGGAAGGAGCCGGCCGCGGCGACCGGGAAGAGCGCCCAGGCCGGCCACCAGGTGAGGCCGGCGACCACCCACATCGGGAGCGCGGCGAAGACGGTCTTCAGCGCGTCCCAGACCTGGCGACGGAGCATCGCGCCGACGTCGTGGGTGTCGGCGTCGACGCGGTCGAGGATCTCGCCAACCGCCTGCTCGCCGAGGGCCGGGAGCGGCTGGGCGAGCGCGGCGTCGACGAGGTCGTCGCGCAGGCGTCCCTCGGCGCGGTCGACGACGCCGGCCCAGACCGTGCGCCCGGCGGTGTCGAGGACCGCGGCCCCGACGACGCAGAGCGCGAGGAGGCCGACGAGGCGAGTCGAGGGGTTCGCGGCGAGCAGGCCGGCGACGACCGTCCCGAGCGTCCGCCCGAGGGCGCCGGTGGCCGAAGCCAGCAGGGCCAGCCCGGTCGGCCATCCGCGCAGCCGGCGCAGGTCGAGCCGGCGCCCGGGCGGCACGGGGCGCACCTCGGCCGGCGCGGGGGTCGGCGAGGCGGGCGGTGATGCGGTCGTGGTCCCCACGGATGAAAACTACGACGAGCCACCGACGCCCGGCACCCGGGTTTCCGCCGGTCCCGCGGTGACGACCTCAGACGTTGCGGCGGTACTGGCCCCCGACCTCGAAGAACGCCTCGGTGACCTGCTGCAGGGAGCAGACCCGGGCCGCGTCGACGAGGACCGCGAACACGTTCTCGCCGCTCGTGGCCGCGGCCTTGAGCCGGGCCAGGGCGGCCTCGGCCTCGTCGCGGTGCTCCTCGCGGAAGGCCTCGACGCGGGCGAGCTGGCCCTCCTTCTCGGCCTCCGTGGCCCGGGCGAGGACGACCTCCTTCGGGGAGACCTCGGCCTCCGGCCGCACGAAGGTGTTGACGCCGACGATCGGCAGCGACCCGTCGTGCTTGCGGTGCTCGTAGAGCATCGACTCGTCCTGGATCCGCCCGCGCTGGTAGCCGGTCTCCATCGCGCCGAGCACGCCGCCGCGCTCGGAGATCCGGTCGAACTCGGCGAGCACGGCGGCCTCGACGAGGTCGGTCAGCTCGTCGACGACGAACGAGCCCTGGAGCGGGTTCTCGTTCATCGCCAGGCCCCACTCGCGGTTGATGATCAGCTGGATGGCCAGCGCGCGACGCACCGACTCCTCCGACGGGGTCGTCACGGCCTCGTCGTAGGCGTTGGTGTGCAGGCTGTTCGCGTTGTCGTAGATCGCCACGAGCGCCTGCAGCGTCGTGCGGATGTCGTTGAAGTCCATCTCCTGCGCGTGGAGGCTGCGGCCGCTCGTCTGCACGTGGTACTTGAGCTTCTGGCTGCGCTCGTTGGCGCCGTACTTCTCGCGCATCGCGACCGCCCAGATGCGTCGGGCGACGCGGCCGATGACGGTGTACTCGGGGTCCATCCCGTTGCTGAAGAAGAACGAGAGGTTCGGGGCGAAGTCGTCGATGTCCATCCCGCGCGCGAGGTAGGCCTCGACGTAGGTGAAGCCGTTGGCGAGGGTGAACGCGAGCTGGCTGATGGGGTTCGCCCCGGCCTCGGCGATGTGGTAGCCGCTGATCGAGACCGAGTAGAAGTTGCGGACCTTGTTGGCGATGAACCACTCCTGGATGTCGGCCATCATCCGGAGGCTGAACTCGGTCGAGAACAGGCAGGTGTTCTGGCCCTGGTCCTCCTTGAGGATGTCGGCCTGCACCGTGCCACGGACCGTCGCCAGCGCGCGGGCCCGGACGGCGTGCCGCTCCTCGTCGCTCGGCTCGCGTCCGTTCTCGGCGACCCACGCCTCGACCTCGCGGTCCATGGCGGTGTTGAGGAAGAAGGCGAGGATGGTCGGCGCCGGGCCGTTGATCGTCATCGACACGCTCGTGGTCGGCGAGGTGAGGTCGAAGCCGTCGTAGAGCGCCTTCATGTCCTCGAGCGTCGCGACGGAGACCCCGGAGGTGCCGACCTTGCCGTAGATGTCCGGGCGGCGGTCGGGGTCGCGGCCGTAGAGGGTGACGGAGTCGAAGGCCGTGGAGAGGCGCGTCGCCGGCTGGCCCTCGGAGAGCAGCTTGAACCGGCGGTTGGTGCGGAACGGGTCCCCTTCGCCGGCGAACATCCGCGCGGGGTCCTCGTTGTCGCGCTTGAACGGGAAGACGCCTGCGGTGAAGGGGAAGCGCCCCGGGAGGTTCTCGCGGCGGAGGAAGGTGAGCAGGTCGCCGTGGTCGGCGTACCTGGGCAGGCTGACCCGACGGATCGGGTTGCCGGAGAGGGACTCACGCGTCAGCTTGGTGTGGATCTCCTTGTCGCGCACCGTGACGACCTGCTCGTCGCCGGAGTACGCCTCGACGACGGTGGGCCACTGCTCGAGCGCGGTGCGGGCCTCGGGAGCCAGCGACCCGCGCGCTTCGGCGAGGAGGGCGTCGAGGTCGGCGGTGTCCTTGCCGGCGGCGGCGAGGGCCTCGCGGGCGTCACCGAGCCGCTGCACGCGGCGCGCGGCGTCGGCCCAGCGCTCGGTCTCGGCGTGGTAGCCGCGCACCGTCTCGGCGATCTCGGAGAGGTAGCGCACGCGCTGCGGCGGCACGACCTGGCGCAGCATCGTCGAGTGCCGCACGTCGACCGGCGCGAGTGCGCCCTCGGCGACCGGCAGCCCCTTGCCCGCGAGCTGCGCCCGCAGCTCCTGGTACAGCGCGGTGACGCCGTCGTCGTTGAACGTGGCCGCCGAGGTGCCGAAGACCGGCATGTCCTCCGGTCGCTTCCCGAACGCCTCGCGGTTGCGGACCATCTGGCGTCCGACGTCGCGCAGGGCGTCCATCGCGCCGCGGCGCTCGAACTTGTTGACCGCGACGACGTCGGCGAGGTCGAGCATGTCGATCTTCTCGAGCTGGCTCGCGGCGCCGAACTCCGGCGTCATGACGTAGAGGTTGACGTCCGCGTACGACGTGATGGCGGCGTCGCCCTGGCCGATGCCGGGGGTCTCGACGACGACGAGGTCGTACCCGGCGGCCTTGAGGACGGTGACGACGTCGCCCAGGGCCTCGGGAACCTCCCGCCCGCCGCGGGTGGCCAGCGAGCGGAAGTAGACGCGGTCGCCGTCGAGGCTGTTCATCCGGATCCGGTCGCCGAGGAGCGCGCCGCCGCCGCGACGCCGGGTCGGGTCGACGGCCACGCAGGCGATGCGCAGCTTGTCCTGCTGGTCGGTGCGCAGGCGGCGGACGAGCTCGTCGGTGAGGCTGGACTTGCCGGAGCCGCCGGTGCCGGTGATGCCGAGCACGGGCACGGTCCGGGCGGCCGCGGCCCGCTGCAGCTCGCCGCGGAAGGCGTCGTCGAGGTGGCCGGTCTCGGCGCCGCTGATGGCGCGCGCGACCGCCGAGCGGTCGCCGGAGAGCACCGCCTCGACGGTCGTCGGCGCGGTCTCCCAGAGGTCGGTGTCGCACGCGGCGACGACCTGGTTGACCATCCCGGGCAGGCCGAGGCGCTGGCCGTCCTCGGGGCTGAAGATCGTCACGCCCGCCTCGCGCAGCCGCTCGATCTCGCGCGGGACGATGACGCCGCCCCCGCCGCCGACGACCTGCACGTGGCCGGCGCCGGCCTCGCGCAGCAGCTGGACGAGGTACTCGAAGTACTCGACGTGCCCGCCCTGGTAGGAGCTGACGGCGACGCCCTGGGCGTCCTCGTCGAGCGCGGCGTCGACGACCTCCCGGACCGAACGGTTGTGCCCGAGGTGGACGACCTCGGCCCCCTGGCTCTGCATGATCCGCCGCATGATGTTGATCGAGGCGTCGTGGCCGTCGAAGAGGCTCGAGGCGGTGACGATGCGGACGGGGTGGGTCGGGACGTGGAGCCCCTGGTCGTGCGGCTGCGCTGCCATCGGTGGTCCTTCCGGGGGTCGCCGGGTGGCGGTCTGCCGAAAATGGTAGGACGTCCTAGTACCTACCCGGAAGTCACGAGCCGATCGTCCGCCCTTGACCTCCGCCCCACCCGAGGTGTCAGGGTGCCGGGCATGGACCCGCAGCGCGTCGTCGCGTACCTCGACCGGATCGGCCTCGCCGCTCCGCCCCCACCCGACCCCGACGGGCTGCGCCTGCTGGTCACCGCCCACCTGCGGACCGTGCCGTTCGAGAACCTCTCGATCCACCTCGCCGAGCCGGTCCGCCTCGACGAGGACGCACTGCACGACAAGCTCGTCACCCGACGGCGTGGCCGCTTCTGCTACGAGCTGGGCGGCGCCTTCGCCGCGCTCCTGCGCGCCCTGGGCCTCGAGGTCACCCTCCTCGGCGCACGGGTGCACGGCGCCGGTGGCCTCGGCCCGCCCTTCGACCACCTCGCGCTGCGGGTCGACCTCCCGGAGGGGGCGTGGCTCGTCGACGTGGGGTTCGGTCGCTTCCTCGCCGGCCCGGTGCCGTTCGCCGCGGCGACGGCCTTCGCGGACCCCGAGGGCACCGTGACCTGGGACGAGACGGCACGGGGCGACCTCGACGTCCTGCTCGACGGCCGCCCGCAGTACCGGCTCGAGACGAGGCCCCGGGCGCTCGAGGACTTCGGTCCCACCTGCTGGTGGCAGTGCACGTCACCGGACTCCCACTTCACGAAGGGCCCGGTGTGCTCGCTGCCCACCGCGGACGGTGGCCGGGTCTCCCTGGCCGGCTCGGCCCTCGTGACGACCGCCGCCGACGGCACCCGCACCGAGGAGACGCTCGACCCGCAGCAGGTCCTGGAGGCCTACCGCACGTGCTTCGGCATCGTGCTCGACCGGCTGCCCGCCGACCCGAGCCAGTCGACCGCCTCGACGTAGCCCGCGACCCCGTGGCCGATCACGTGGTGGTCGCAGACGTCGGCGAGGTAGGAGAAGTGCCGGAACTCCTCGCGGGCGTGGATGTCGCTGATGTGCACCTCGACCGTCGGCACCCGGCAGGCCGACAGCGCGTCGCGCAGCGCCACCGAGGTGTGCGTGTAGCCGGCGGCGTTGACGACCATCCCGGCGATGCCGGACCGACCCTCCTGCACCCAGTCGACGAGCGTGCCCTCGTGGTTGGTCTGCCGGAAGTCGACGCCCAGCCCGTGCCGGGCGGCCGCCTCGACGCAGAGCCGCTCGACGTCGGCGAGCGTGTCGTGGCCGTAGACCTCGGGCTCGCGCTCGCCGAGGAGGTTGAGGTTCGGGCCGTTGAGCACGAGCACGGTGCGGGCGTCCATGACGGCGAGCATGCCACCCGGGGGCCGCGGCGGTTCCTCAGCGGCGGTAGGTGTCGGTGAGGTACCGGTCGCAGTCCGTGGGGGCGGGCAGCCCGGCGCGGGCCGAGGCGGCCCGCGACCGGCCGAGGTTCCACCCGAGCGCGTCGTCGCCCGCGGCCCGGTCGACTCCCTCGCGTGGGGCTTCCTCGAGGACGCACGCGGCCATCGGCGCGGGGAGCCGCTCGGCGATGACCGGGGCGGCGTCGGCCGACAGCGAGGACAGGTAGAGCGAGTCGACCGTCCCCGTCGCCTCGAAACGGTCGATGTTCTGCCCGGCGACCCAGCCGTCGGGGTTCATCGCGGCGAAGCCGAGGGTGAAGACGGCTCCCGCGACGAGCACGGCCCGGGGCACCCAGCGCCACGAGAGCCGCAGCACCCCGACGAGGAGGAGGACGACGACGACGCCGAGCCACAGCTCGAACCCGTCGACGAAGACCCGCAGCACGGTGTAGCCGAACGCGTCCTGGTACAGCGACATCCGGTAGAGGGCGGAGGCGACGACGGCGAGCGTGAACACCCCGAGCGCCCCGAGGAGGACGCGCAGGACGAGGCGGTCACGCGCCGTCTCGCGCGCCGCCACCCGCAGGGTCGCGGTGATGACGAGGACGGTGAGTGCGGTGGCGACGGTCAGCTGCCCGAACCCCTGGTGCACGTACTCGGCGTGCGTGAGGCCGGTCGTCCGCCGCAGGTAGGCGTCCCCGCCCCACATCGCCGTGGCCTGGGCGACGAGGAACCCGGCGAAGAGCAGCCCGACGAGCCCGACCGGCACCGCCCACTCCCAGACCGGCCGGTTCGGGCGCCGCTCGGGAAGGGTGAGCGCGTCCGTGGTCGGGGGGTTGAGGGCGAGGTAGGCGCCGGTGAGCACGACGCCGGCGACGAGGACGAAGGTGAACGTGCGCAGGACGATGGTGTCCCAGCCGAGGTCCGGGACGAGCGCGGAGGCCCACGACCCGAACACCGCGTCGCCGGTGGCGAAGAGACCACCGAAGACGACGAGCGCGAGGAGGGAGAACGCGACGGTCCGCAGCACCGGCCACAGGACGCCGACCCGGCTCGTCGCGGAGATCGTCCGCCCGAGCAGGGGCAGGCCGCGCAGGGCGGAGAGCGGCCACGCGGCCCAGCTCCCGACGATGGCGAGCAGCCCGTGGGCCCGGGTCAGGGCGGCGGCGGCGACGGCGACGCCCGCGAGGACGCAGAGGGTCACCACTCCCCCGGCGTCGCGCAGCACGGGCGCGAGGGCGAGCAGGGCCGCGACGACGCCACCGGCGACCGTCCAGGGGTCGCGCCGGTGCCGGGCGACGACCCACATCAGCGCCCCGGCGGCGAGCATGACGAGGGTCGTCGCGAGCCCGATCCCCCGGTAGGGCCAGGTGAGCGCGGCGAGCAGGCCGATGGCCAGGGCCGCGCCGACGACGCCGATGCGGGGCCGGGCGTCGGGCTCGGGCCAGAAC
>JACXUW010000049.1 GCA_014763705.1 Micrococcales bacterium
GGTGCGGGACGGTCGGGCCGACGACGAGCGGGCCGTCACCGAGGTGGGGGTCGAGGGTCTCGGCGAGGGCCATCGGGTCCTGGACCCCACCGCCGATGCAGACGATGCGGGGCCCGTGGATGGCGACGAGCAGCTCGGTGCCGGTGCGTCGCGCGGTGCGGTGCAGCTCGCCGAGCACCGGGCCGGTGGCGCCGGCCGGGGTCGAGCCGACGACGACGGCGACGCCGCTCACGGCGCCCCAGCCGAGGGCCGCCGCGCGGGACTGCATCGACTCGTCGGCCTCGCCCCGGATGACGGCGTCGACGACGAGCGACTCGAGGCGCGCGTCCCACGCGCCGCGGGCCTCGGCGGCCTCGGCGTAGACCTCGGCCGCGGCGAACGCCACCTCACGGCTGTAGCGCAGCACCGCCTCGCGGGCGAGGTCGCCCTCGCCGGGCGCGGCGAGCCCGGCGATCTCGCGCTCGACGACGCCGATGCTCGTCCGGATGAGGTCGAGGGTCTGGGCCAGGCTGATCGAGCGGGTCAGCTCGCGCGGCGCCGTGCCGAAGACGTCGGCGGTCGCGGGCGGCCTCTCCTGGTCGCCGCCGAACCAGCCGATGAAGCTCGTGATGCCGGCCTGCGCGACGAGCCCGACCCACGAGCGGTTCTCGGCCGAGAGGGCACGGAACCACTCGTGGTCGGTCTCCATCTGGCGGACCGCGGCCGCACCGAGGTCACCGGCGGCGCGGGTGACCCGGGCCCGGGTCTCGTCGGAGGCGACGGTGGGCATGCGGCGCAGTCTATTTGTGCGTCCCGGACAAGGTGGCCCGGCGGGTCAGTCGGTGCCCGACTCCATCGCCGCGTGGTCGAGCGCCTGCTCCTCGGGGCCGGCGGCGTCGGGGTTGTCGGTGATCCGGTCGTACCCACCGGCCGGCAGCTCGCCGAAGAGGGTGCCGTTCTCGACGAGCAGCTGGCCCTGGTCGTTCGGCTGGTTCGCGTAGAGCTCGAGCTTGGCCCGGCTGTCGGCGATGTCGAGGTTGCGCATCGTCAGCTGGCCGATCCGGTCCTGGGGGCCGAAGGCGGCGTTCTCGACCCGCTCCATCGAGAGCTTGTCCGGGTGGTAGCTGAAGTTCTCGCCCCGGGTGTCGACGATCGAGTAGTCCTCGCCGCGCCGCAGCCGCAGGGTGACCTGGCCGGTGACGACCGACGCGATCCAGCGCTGGATCGCCTCGCGGAGCATGAGGCTCTGCGGGTCGAGCCACCGGCCCTCGTAGAGGAGGCGGCCGAGCCGGCGGCCCTCCGCGTGGTAGTTGGCGATGGTGTCCTCGTTGTGCACGGCGTTGAGCAGGCGCTCGTAGGCGATGTGCAGCAGCGCCATCCCCGGTGCCTCGTAGATGCCACGCGACTTCGCCTCGATGATCCGGTTCTCGATCTGGTCGGACATCCCGAGCCCGTGCCGGCCGCCGATGGTGTTCGCCTCGTGGACGAGCGCGACCGGGTCGAGGGTGCGGCCGTTGACCGCGACCGGCCGGCCCTCGACGAAGGCGATCGTCACGTCCTCGGGCTCGATGGCGACGGCGGGGTCCCAGAACCGCACGCCCATGATCGGCTCGACGACCTCCATCGACTCGTCGAGGTGCTCGAGGGTCTTCGCCTCGTGTGTCGCCCCCCAGATGTTCGCGTCCGTCGAGTACGCCTTCTCCTGGCTCGAGCGGTAGGGGAGCGAGCGCTCGGTGAGCCACGCGCTCATCTCGTGGCGGCCGCCGAGCTCGGTGACGAACGCCGCGTCCAGCCACGGCTTGTAGACCCGCAGGTTCGGGTTGGCGAGCAGCCCGTAGCGGTAGAACCGCTCGATGTCGTTGCCCTTGAAGGTCGAGCCGTCGCCCCAGATCTCGACGTCGTCGGCCTGCATGGCGCGCACGAGCAGGGTGCCGGTGACGGCCCGGCCGAGCGGGGTGGTGTTGAAGTAGGTGCGTCCGCCGGTGCGGATGTGGAAGGCCCCGCAGGCGAGGGCGGACAGGCCCTCCTCGACGAGGGCGCTCCGGCAGTCGACGAGCCGGGCCACCTCGGCGCCGTACTGGCCGGCGCGGTCCGGGACGGTCCCGATCTCCGGCTCGTCGTACTGGCCGAGATCGGCGGTGTACGTGCAGGGCACGGCGCCCTTCTCGCGCATCCACGCGACCGCGACGGAGGTGTCGAGGCCTCCGGAGAAGGCGATGCCGACGCGCTCGCCGACGGGCAGGGACGTGAGGACCTTGGACACGATGCAAGTATATGCAGAACCCGGAATACTTAGCGAATCGCGGGTGCGTCCGGCCGGACGGCGGCTCAGCCGTCGCCGAGCCGCTCCTCGACGCTGCGCACCTTGGACTCGAGCATCCCGGTGTGCCCGGGCCGGATGTCCGCCTTGACGACCAACGAGACCCGGGGCGAGTGGGCGGTCATGGCGTCGACGCACTGCTTGACGACGGCCATCACCTCGTCCCACTCGCCCTCGAGGTTGGTGAACATCGCGTTGGTCTCGGACGGCAGGCCGGAGTCGCGGACGATGCGGACGACCTCGGCGACGGACTCGGCGTACGAGCCGCTGTCGTCGGGGGTCCCGGCGATGCTGAAGGCGACGATCATCGGACGGCTCCTCGGGTGCTCAGCTGTCGCCACCCTCGTTGCCGGAGGCGCCGGCCGTCACGTCGTGCAGGCGGTAGCGCTTCGCGGCCTCGGTGGGCACCGACGCCTCGACCTCGCCCCGGGCGGCGAGCACCTGGAGGGCGCGCACCGCCATCGACGGGCCGTCGATGTGGAAGTAGCGACGTGCGGCCGGGCGGGTGTCGGAGAAGCCGAACCCGTCGGCGCCGAGCGACGCGAACTCACCGGGCACCCACTGCGCGATCTGGTCCTGGACCGCCCGCATGTAGTCGGACACGGCGATGACCGGGCCCTTGCGCTCGGCCAGCTGCGAGGTGACCCACGGGGTGGGCGCCTCCTGCTCGGGGTGCAGGAACCTCGCCTCGTCGCACCGCAGCCCGTCCCGGCGCAGCTCGTTCCACGACGTCACCGACCACACGTCGGCCACGACGTGCCAGTCGTTGCGCAGCAGCTCCTGCGCCTCGAGCGCCCACGGCATCCCGACCCCGGACGCCAGCAGCTGCACGCGCGGGGCGTCCTCGCCGATGCCCTCGGTCGACCCCTCCGAGTAGAGGTACATGCCCTTGAGCAGCCCCTCGCGGTCGAGGTTCTCCGGCTCGGCCGGCTGGGCCATCGGCTCGTTGTAGACCGTGAGGTAGTAGATGACGTTGCGCTCGTCGTCGGTCAGCGAGTCGTCGGTCCCGTACATCCGGTGCAGGCCGTCCTGGACGATGTGCGCGATCTCGAAGGCGAACGCCGGGTCGTAGTGGACGACCGCGGGGTTCGTCGACGCCAGCAGCGGGCTGTGCCCGTCGGCGTGCTGCAGCCCTTCGCCGGTGAGGGTCGTGCGCCCGGCCGTGGCCCCGATGAGGAAGCCCCGGCTCATCTGGTCGGCGGCCGCCCAGATGGAGTCGCCGGTGCGCTGGAACCCGAACATCGAGTAGAAGACGTACACCGGGATCATCGGCTCGCCGTGCGTCGCGTACGACGTGGCCGACGCGGTGAACGCCGCCATCGAGCCGCCCTCGTTGATGCCGAGGTGGAGGATCTGCCCGTCGGTGGCCTCGCGGTAGGCGAGCATCAGCTCGGCGTCGACCGGCGTGTAGCGCTGGCCGTGCGGGTTGTAGATCTTGATCGTCGAGAAGAACGAGTCCATCCCGAAGGTCCGTGCCTCGTCCGGGATGATCGGCACGATCCGGTTGCCGAACTCCTTGTCGCGCATGAGGTCCTTGAGCAGCCGGACGAACGCCATCGTCGTGGCGACCTGCTGCTTCCCGGAGCCCTTCTTGACCTGCGCGTACGCGGAGTCGTCGGGCAGGTGGATCGGGATGTGCTTCGAGCGGCGTTCCGGCAGACCGCCGCCCAGCTTCTGGCGGCGTTCCATCGCGTACTGGATGACCTCGTCGTCCGCGCCCGGGTGGAAGTACGGCGCGTTGTACGGGTCCTTCTCGAGCTGCTCGTCGCTGACCGGGATGTTCAGCGAGTCGCGCAGGCCCTTGAGGTCCTCGAGCGTGAACTTCTTCATCTGGTGGGTCGCGTTGCGCCCCGCGAACGAGGTGCCGAGGCCGTAGCCCTTGATCGTCTTCGCGAGGATGACGGTCGGCTGGCCGGTGTGCTCGACCGCCGCCTTGTAGGCCGCGTAGACCTTGCGGTAGTCGTGGCCGCCGCGCTTGAGCTTCCACCAGATGTCGTCGTCGGACCAGTCCGCGACGAGCCGGCGCGTGCGCGGGTCGCGCTCGAAGAAGTGCTCGCGGACGTACTTGCCGTCGTTGGCGCGGAAGGTCTGGTAGTCGCCGTCCGAGGTGCTGTTCATGAGGTGGACGAGCGCGCCGTCGCCGTCGGCGGCGAGCAGCGGGTCCCAGCCGCGGCCCCAGACGACCTTGATGACGTTCCAGCCGGCGCCCCGGAAGAACGCCTCGAGCTCCTGGATGATCTTGCCGTTGCCGCGCACCGGGCCGTCGAGCCGCTGGAGGTTGCAGTTGACGACGAAGGTGAGGTTGTCGAGCTCCTCCTGGGCCGCCAGCTGCAGCACGCCACGCGACTCCGGCTCGTCCATCTCGCCGTCGCCGAGGAAGGCCCACGTGTGCTGCTGGCTGGTGTCCTTGATGCCCCGGGCGCGCAGGTACTTGTCGAACTGCGCCTGGTAGATGGCGTTCATCGGGCCGAGGCCCATCGAGACGGTCGGGAACTCCCAGAAGTCCGGCATCAGGCGCGGGTGGGGGTAGCTGGGCAGCGCGAGCGGCGAGCCGTCGACGACGTGGCTGTGCTCCTGACGGAACCCGTCGAGCCGCTCGGCGCTGATCCGGCCCTCGAGGAAGGCGCGGGCGTACATCCCGGGGGAGGCGTGGCCCTGGAAGAAGACGTGGTCGCCGCCGCCCGGGTGGTCCTTGCCGCGGAAGAAGTGGTTCATGCCGACCTCGTAGAGCGTCGCCGCGGACGCGTAGGTCGAGATGTGGCCGCCGACGCCGATGCCCGGCTTCTGGGCACGGTGGACGACCATCGCGGCGTTCCAGCGCAGCAGCGCACGGAAGCGGCGCTCGGTGTCCTCGTCGCCGGGGAACCACGGCTCCTGCTCGGGCCCGATCGTGTTGACGTAGTCGGTCGTCGTCAGCGACGGGACGCCGACCTGCATCGAGCGGGCCCGCTCGAGGAGGCGCAGCATGAGGTAGCGCGCGCGCATCCGGCCCGGGCCGTCGATGACGGCGTCGAGGCTGGCGAGCCACTCCTCGGTCTCGCTCGGGTCGATGTCCGGCAGGTGCGTCGGGATGCCGTTGAGGATGGGGCCGACGTCTTCGTGGAGGGCCACGCGCTCGTCCTTTCAGCGGTCGCGGTCCGTGCCCCGGTCGGGGGCCGGTCCTCCCCATCTTTCACCCACGCGCGGCCGGCGACACAATCAGCCCCCGGCTACTGGACGGTACGGGCGCTCAGGACAGTCCGCTGACGCGGTCCGGGCGGGCGTAGACCGAGAAGCGGCCCTCGCGGGTGAAGGCGAGCAGGGTGACGCCCGCGTCGGCGGCGAGCTCGACGGCGAGCGAGGTCGGGGCGCCGACCGCGACGACGGCCGGGATGCCGGCCACGGCCGCCTTCTGGACGATCTCGAAGCTGGCCCGCGCACTGACGACGAGGACCGTTCCGCCCAGGGGCAGCTCACGCTCGCGGGCGAGGGCGCCGACGACCTTGTCGACGGCGTTGTGCCGCCCGACGTCCTCGCGGACGACGAGCAGCTCGCCGTCCGGCGTCGCCACACCGGCCGCGTGAACGCCCCCGGTGCGGTCGAACGCGGCCTGCCGCTCGCGCAGGGCGTCGGGCAGCGCGGCGAGGACGGCGGGGTCGAGGGCGACGGCGTCGGCGGCGACGTCGAAGCGGCTCGCGGTGCGCACGGCGTCGACCGAGGCCGAGCCGCAGACGCCGCAGGCGCTGGTCATCGTCTCCGTGCGCTCGCGGGCCGGGCGCAGCAGCGCGACGCCGGGGGAGAGGGTCGCCTCGACGACGTTGAAGGTCGGCGCGCCGTCCGGTCCGACGTCGGTGCAGTGCATCATCGTCGCGACGTCGTGCGCGGAGCCGATCATCCCCTCGGTGAGCAGGTGGCCGAGGGCGAGGTCGAAGTCGTCGCCGGGCGTGCGCATCGTCGTCGTCACGGGGTCCTCGCCGACCCGCACCTCGAGCGGCTCCTCCACGGCGACGGTGTCCGGGCGCCGGTCGACCACGTCCCGGGCGAGGTCGACCCGGGTCCGGGGCACCCGCGTCGTCACCCGACCCATGGCCGCATCCAAACACACCGACCCGGCCGACGGGCCCGGGAGCCCGACCGTCCCGCCGGCGTCCTCCCCGGCTGGGGCAGACTGGGCGACGTGGCCGACCCGACCGACGACCCCACCAGTGCCCCGTCTCCCGTCACCCTGCGCGGCGGAGATCTGCCGTGGCGGCCGGTCGCGCCCCAGCTGCGGACCGTGCGCCTGCTGACCCTCGGCGCGGTCCTCGTCCTGCCCCTCCTCGCGACCGTCGTCGTCGCCGTCCTCGTCACGCCGTGGGTGTGGCTCGGCACCCTCGCCCTCGTCCTCGGGGGCGCCTGGGGGGCGTGGGTCGTGGGCCGTCAGGTGTCGGCGATCTCGTGGGTCGAGCTCGACGAGGAGATCGTCATCCGCAAGGGCCGGCTCTTCCGCAGCCTCGTCAGCGTGCCGTACGGGCGGTTGCAGTACGTCGACATCCAGTCCGGGCCGCTGGCCCGCGCGTTCGGCATCGCGGCGTGCGAGATCCACACCGCATCGCCGGAGAGCGGCGGGTCGCTTCCCGGCCTGCCGACCGACGAGGCCGAGGCCCTGCGCAGCCGGCTGGCGGCCCGTGGCGAGGCGCAGCGGGCGGGCCTGTGACCCTCCCCGAGGCGGCCGGTCCCGCGGCCGGACCCGGTCCGGACCCCGGGTCCGGTGCGGACCCCGACGGCTGGCAGCGGCTGCACCCGCTCTCGCCGCTCCTGCGCGGCGGCGTCGTCCTCCTCGCGGTCCTCGGCTACCTCGTGAGCCAGCTCGTCGACACCGTCCTCGGCTCGCTCGAGTCCGACGTCGTCCCGGGCTCCCCCGGGGACTCCGGCTGGTCCTACACCGCGCACCCGTTCCTCGCCCTCGGCGCCCTGGTCCTCGTCATCGCGGCGGTCGCCGGGGTGAGCTGGGTCAGCTGGCGCTTCTCCCGCTTCCGGGTCGCGCACGGGCAGGTCGAGCTGCGCACCGGCGTGCTCTTCCGGCAGCACCGGCAGGTGCCGCTCGAGCGGGTCCAGGCGGTCGAGACGACGCGCCCGCTGCTCGCCCGGCTCGTCGGGCTGAGCCAGGTCGTCGTCCAGTCGGCCGGCGGCTCCGACTCGCACCTCACGCTCGCCTTCCTCGGCGTCGACCGGGCCGAGGAGCTCCGGGCGCACCTGCTCGACCTCGCCGGACGCTCCGACGAGCGCCCGGGGGTGGCCGGCGCGCCGGCGCCGGACGCCGGTCCCGGGCCCGCCCCGGGCCCCGTCGCGGGGGCGCGCGCGGTCGACGCCGCTCCGCTCGTCGAGGTGCCCAACGGGCGGCTGTTCGTCGCGACGATCCTCCACGGGTCGACCATCGTGCTCGGCCTGGTCCTCGTCGTCGCCGGCTTCACGGTGGGGGTCGCCGAGGCGGGCCTCAAGGTCCTCGCCGGGGCGCCGGCCCTCCTGCCGGTCGTCCTCGGCCTCGGCGCGAGCCGCGTCAAGGAGCTCCTCGTCCACGGCAACTTCTCCATCGCCGGGTCCCGGACGGCCCTGCTCGTCCGGCACGGGCTGACCGACCTGCGCAGCGCGACCGTCCCGCTGCACCGCGTCCAGGCCGTCGAGGTGCTCCAGCCGCTCTGGTGGCGCCCGTGGGGGTGGTGGCGGGTCCGCGTCAACGTCGCGGGGGTGCACGACGACCACGGCGCGGACAACGAGACGGTGATGCTCCCCGTGGGTACGGCGGGGGAGGCGCTCGCGGTCCTCGCGGCCCTCGGGGCCCACCCGGAGGACCCGGTGCTCCTCGAGGCCCTGCACGGCGACGGGGGCGAGAGCGGATGGACCGGGCCGCCGCGGGCCGCGCGGTGGCTCGACCCGTGGAGCTGGCGACGCACCGGCTACGCCCTCGCCGCGCACGCCGTCTACCTGCGCACCGGACGGTTCACCCGGCGGGCCGTCGTCGTGCCGCACGCGCGCATCCAGTCGCTCGGGCTGGCCCAGGGCCCGCTCCAGGCCCGGCTCGGGCTGGCCAGTGCCCGTATCGTCTCCACCCCCGGTCCGGTCGGTCCCTCGGTGCCGCACCTCCGGCACGAGTCCGCCGAGCGTTTCCTCGCCGAGGTCGGGGCCCGGGCCCGCGAGGCGCGACGGCCCGCCGTGGCGCCTCTTGCACCCGCCCCGGCCCCGTTGGTGGACTAGGACCCTGCCCAGCACCCGATGTGAGAGGTTGTGACCGTGAACAGCCCGACGCCGCCCCCGGTGGACCCGGGGTCGACCGTGCCCGCCGCCGTCGAGCGCCTCGGGTTCGCCCCCGAGCAGGTGGTCCAGGAGTTCGGCTACGACTCCGACGTCGACGACGCCCTGCGGGTCGCCGTCGAGGACGCCTGCGGCGCCGAGCTCGAGGACGACGAGTACACCGGGGCCGCCGACGCGGTCCTCCTGTGGTTCCGCGACGAGGACGGCGACCTCGGCGACGCGCTCGTCGACATGGTGGGGGTGCTCGAGGAAGGGGGCTTCGTCGTGCTCCTCACGCCGCGCCAGGACGGCGAGGTCGACGCCAGCGAGATCGACGAGGCGGCGGTGACCGCCGGGCTGCACCTCGCCGGGACGTTCAACGCCTCCGCGGAGTGGCGGGCGCACAAGCTCGTCGCCCCGAAGGGCAACGGCCGGCGCTGACCACACACCGAGGGGGGTATGCGTCACACCCGCGTCCCGCCCAGACCGCAACTGGCAGGATGAGGACATGACCCCCGTCTCGAGCCCGCTCACCGTCGGTGACCTCGCGCCGGACTTCACGCTCCGCGACCAGAACGGTGCCGACGTCACGCTGTCCGAGCTGACGGCCGACAAGAACGTCGTCGTCGTCTTCTACCCCTGGGCGTTCTCGGGCATCTGCACCGGCGAGCTCGACGAGATCCGCGACCACCTCGAGCGGTTCGTCACCGACGACCTCCAGGTCGTGTGCGTCTCCTGCGACGCCGTCTTCAGCAACCGCGCCTGGGCCGACATCCAGGGGTACTTCTTCCCCCTGCTCTCGGACGCCTGGCCGCACGGTGCGGTGGCCCGGGCCTACGGCGTCCTCAACGAGGCCAACGGCGCGGCCCTGCGCGGCACCTTCCTCGTCGGCCGCGACGGTCGCATCGCCTGGACCCTCGTCAACGGTCCGGGGGAGGCCCGCGACTTCACGGCCATCCCCTCGGCCGTCGCGGCCATCGGCGGCTGACCCTCGGGCAGGCGCCGGACCTGCCACAATGACCGCGGTCGGTCGCGCCCCGGTGCGCCGCCCGGGGCCTGTAGCTCAGCTGGTAGAGCGCCGCGTTTACACCGCGTCGGTCGTCGGTTCGATCCCGGCCGGGCCCACATGAACGATGGCGCCCCGCTGACCCTGCAGCAGGTGCTCGACGTCGTCGAGCGCCTCTACCCGCCGTCGTCCGCGCAGTCGTGGGACCGCGTGGGCCTCGTCACCGGCGACCCGGAGCAGCCGGTCCACCGCATCCACCTCGCCGTCGACCCGACCCTGGCCGTCGTCGAGGAGGCGCGGACCCTCGGAGCCGACCTGCTGCTCACCCACCACCCGCTGCTGCTGCGGGGGGTGCACTCGGTCGCGACGACGTCCGGGAAGGGCGCGACCGTCACCGGGCTGGTCGTCGGCGACGTGGCGCTCTACGTCGCCCACACGAACGCCGACGTCGCGGCGGAGGGCGTCTGCGAGGCGCTCGCCGACGCCTGCGGCCTCGGGCACACCGACCCGCTCGTCGTGTCCGAGGACCAGCCGCTCGGGCGGGTCGGCGACCTCGCCGAGCCGCTGCTGCTGCGGGACCTCGTCGAGGACCTCGCGGTCCACCTGCCCGCCACCGCCGGCGGGGTGCGGGTCGCCGGTCCGCCGGAGGCCCTCGTCCAGCGCGTCGCGGTGCTCGGCGGCTCCGGGGACGACCTGTTCGACGCGGTGCGGGCGAGTGGGGCCGACGTCTACGTCACCGCCGACCTGCGCCACCACCCGGCGCTCGAGGCACGGGAGGAGGCGCGGGGCGGCACGCCGTACCTCGTGGACGCGGGACACTGGGCGAGCGAGTGGCTGTGGCTCGGGCGGGCCGACCGGGCGCTGCGTGCGGCCCTCGGCGAGGACGCCACTAGGGTGGAGACCCACATCAGCACAGTGCGCACCGACCCGTGGACCTTCCTCGTCGGTGCCGACCAGGGAGGTACCCCGTGAGAGCCGAGTCCGCCCGCCAGCTGCGGCTGCTCGACCTCCAGGCCATCGACACGCGCCTCGACCAGATCGCCCACGCCCGGCGCACCCTGCCCCAGCTCGCCGAGCTCGCCGACCTCGAGGGCAAGGCCCGCCTCCTCGACGACCAGCTGGTCCGTTCACGCACCGAGCTGGGCGACGTGCAGCGCGAGGTGGCCAAGGCCGAGGCGGACGTCCAGCTCGTGCGCGACCGTGCGGCTCGCGACCGCGCCCGGCTCGACGCCGGCACGGGGACGGCCAAGGACCTTCAGGCGCTGCAGCACGAGCTGGAGTCCCTCGCCCGCCGCCAGGCCGAGCTCGAGGACGTCGAGCTCGAGGTGATGGAGCGCGCCGAGGCCGCCGAGCACGACGTCTCCGAGCTCGAGCGCGGGCGCGGCGAGCTCGGCGAGCGGATCGCCGGGCTCGAGCGGGACCGTGACGAGGCCCTCCGGCGGCTGGCCGACGAGGAGGCCACCGTCGGTGCGCCACGCGACGGCATCGTCGGTGAGGTCGGTGCCGACCTCGTCGCCCTCTACGAGAAGATCCGCGGCACCTCGGGCACGGGCGCCGCAGCGCTGCGCCAGCGCCGGTGCGGCGGGTGCCAGCTCGAGCTCAACCCGGTGGAGATCTCCCGCATCCGCTCGGCCGACGAGGACGAGGTGCTGCGCTGCGAGGAGTGCAACCGGATCCTCGTGCGCACCCCCGAGTCCGGGCTGTGAGCCGGCGGCTCACCGTCGAGGCGGACGGCGGGTCGCGGGGCAACCCCGGCGTCGCGGGGTACGGAGCGCTGGTGCGCGACACCGAGACCGGGGCCCTGCTCGCCGAACGCGCCGAGCCGCTGGGGAAGGCGTCGAACAACGTCGCCGAGTACCGCGGGCTCATCGCGGGGCTCACCGCGGCGCACGCCATCGATCCGGGCGCCGAGGTGCTCGTGCGGATGGACTCCAAGCTGGTCGTCGAGCAGATGTCCGGGACGTGGAAGATCAAGCACGAGGACATGCGCCGGCTGGCCCTCGAGGCACGCGAGGTGGCGAACGCCATCCGGGACGCCGGCGGCTCGGTGCGCTACGAGTGGATCCCGCGGGCCGAGAACAAGGCGGCCGACGCGCTCTCGAACGACGGGATGGACGGGCTGACCGTCGACCGCACCTTCGGTGGTGCCTCGCAGGTCGACGAGGAGACGGGTCCGGCCGCGGTCGGGGACCCGGCGGCGCCGAGCACCTTCCGGAGCGGAACCCCGACCCGGGTCGTCCTCGTGCGGCACGGCATCACGGACTTCACCGCCGAGGGGCGGCTCGACGGGCGGGGTGGTCCGGACCCGTCTCTCAACGCCACCGGGCGGCAGCAGGCCGTCGCGGCGGGCCGTGCCGTGGCCGCACTGGTCCAGGGCCACCCGGCGCGGGTGCTCACCTCGTCGCTCACCCGCGCCGTCGAGACCGGGGCGGCGGTGGCGGGTGCGCTCGGCGTCGACCCCGAGCGCGACGTCGACTGGGACGAGCAGTCCTTCGGGGACTGGGACGGCCGGTCGGTGCACGACCTGCTCGACGCCGAGCGCGACGCGTTCCGGGCGCTGCGCGACGACCCCACCTTCCGTCCGCCGAGTGGTGAGTCGCACGACGACCTCGTGGCGCGCGTCGTCCCGGCGTGGGAGCGCGTCGTCGCGGCCGGCGGCACGACGGTGGTCGTCTGTCACCGCAAGCCGATCCTCGTCGTCCTCGCCCACCTGCTCGGTCTCCCGCACGACCGCGCGTGGCGCCTCGCCGCCGCGCCCGGCTCGTTGACCGCGGTCGAGGTCTGGGACGACGGCGAGGTCTCGGTGGCCTTCACGAACCGCACCTGAGCCGGCGGGTGGCGTCGAGCGGCATGTCCGTGCTCCGGCCCCTGCGTCACGAGGACCTCGATGCCCTCGTCGTGCTGCAGCGGGAGGCGGCCGTCGTGGCGCTCGGTCACATCTTCCCGCAGGAGACCCACCCGTTCCCGACCGTCGAGGTGCGCGAACGGTGGGCGCTGGAGCTCGAGGATCCGGGGATCCGCTGCCATGTCGTCGTCGTGGACGGGGAGCTGTCTGGGTTCGCGGCGACCCGTGGTGACGAGCTGCTGCACTTCGGGACCGCGCTCGGGACGTGGGGGAGTGGCCTGGCCGGCGACGTGCACGACGAGGTCGTGGGGACCCTGCGCGCAGAGGGGTACGGGTCCGCCTGGTTGCGGGTGTTCGAGGAGAACCAGCGCGCCATCCGCTTCTACGAGAAGCGGGGATGGGTTGCGGCCCAGGGTCGTTCGACGTCGCTGTTCCCGCCGCACCCGGTGCTGTGCCGCTACGAGCTCGTCCTGGGTTGAGGGGCGCGCTCGGGCAGACGGCGGTGCTGGGGTTCGGTGGCGCGGGTGGCGGCGTTGGGGCCGTGCCAGGTGAGGGTGCCGTCGGGCTGCA
This sequence comes from Micrococcales bacterium, assembly GCA_014763705.1. GTDB lineage: Bacteria > Actinomycetota > Actinomycetes > Actinomycetales > Dermatophilaceae > Phycicoccus. The sequence continues at coordinate 12,970 of JACXUW010000049.1, forward strand.
GGACGGGTCGCCATCGGCTGGTCTGCTTGAAGCGGTGGTGGTGGCGGCAGAGGGCTTCGAGCTCGGTGGGGGTGGTCTGGCCGTTGGGCCAGGGCCTCGCGTGGTCGAGGTCGCAGCGGTCGGCGGGTCGGGTGCAGCCCCACATCCGGCAGGTGCCGTCGCGGGTCTTGACGAAGTCGGCGATCGCACGGGTGGGCCGGTAGGCGGCGGTGGTCAGGGAGGCCAGGGTGCCGGTGTCGGCGTCGAGGACGGCCCGGGCCACCTCGAGCGGCAGGGTCTTGAGCAGGTTGGCCATGGTCGCCGCGTCGACCCAGCCGACGCCGGGCAGCTGGGCACCGGAGACCCAGGACCCGGGCCCCAGCGCGGCCATGACGGTGGTGAGGTCGCCGGTCAGCTCGGGCGGCTCTTCGACCCAGGAGAGCTCCTCGCGGGAGGCGGGGTCGAGGTCGCCGTACCGGGTCTCGACGCCGGTGACGGCGTCGATGATGGTGTCGTCGTCGTCCCAGTCGACCCGGAACCGCTCACCCGGCACGGGTTCCGGGGTGGTCTGGTCGGTGACGACCGGCACCCCGAGCGTCACCTGCGCCGAGACGGTCACGTTGCGCAGCACCAGGTC
>JACXUW010000050.1 GCA_014763705.1 Micrococcales bacterium
GCGGTTCACCCACGCGTGGGGCGGCCCGCTCGGCATCGCGCGCGACTGGCACCCGTCGGTGCAGTGGGACCCGGTGACCCGCACCGGCCGGGCCGGCGGCTACGTCGGTGACGGCGTCGCGGCGACCAACCTGGCCGGGCGCACGCTCGCCGACCTCGTCCTCGGGCGCACCTCCGCGCTGACCTCGCTGCCGTGGGTCGGCCACCGGTCGCCGTCCTGGGAGCCGGAGCCGCTGCGCTGGCTGGGCGTCAACGCCGGCCCGGCCGGTGCGGGTCACCGGGTCCCACTGCACCGACGGGTGCCAGTCGCGCGCGATGCCGAGCGGGCCGCCCCACGCGTGGGTGAACCGCACGCCCTCGAGCGCCGGCAGCAGGTGGGTGAGCAGCCGTCGGAGCGCGCCGAACACGGCCTCCTCGTGGTCGAACGCCGGGCGGATGGCGGAGCCCAGGTGGTAGGGAGCGCCCCTGCCACCGAACGCGATCCGGTCGTCGACCGTCCGCTGCCCGTAGATGACGACGTGCCCGTGGTCGCCGAACACCTCCCGCTCGGCGAGCCCGATGCGCGTCCACTGCGCGGCGCTCAGGGGCTCGGTGGCAACCATGAGCGAGTAGACGGGGACGACCGCGCGCTCGTGCCCGGGCAGCTGCGGCGTCCATCCCTCGGTCGCGAGGACGACGGCGCGCGCGCCGACCCGTCGGCCGTCCTCGAGGACGACGACGCCGTCACCGGCCCGGCCGACCCGCACGCCCTCGAGGACGACCCCGCCCATCCGGCGCACGGCGGCGGCCAGCCCGTCGGCGAGGTCGCGCGGCTGCACCCGCGCGCAGTGCGGGTTGAACGTGGCACCGCGCAGGCCGGTGACGTCGAGGCGCTCGCGGGCCTCGTCCGCCCCGAGCCAGACCGTGCCGTCGCCCCAGGCCGCGCCGTCCTCGGCGGCGGCCCGCGCCCGCACCTCCTGGGCCGGCGTCCGCGCGACCAGCAGCGTGCCGCCCCGGGTGAACCCGGAACCGAGGCCCTCGGCGGCGTCGACCCGGCCCACCTCCCCGACGGTCTCGCGCAGCGCGGCGAGCTGGGCCAACGCGGCATCGCGGCCGTACCGGGCGGCCAAGGTGTCGGGGGAGACCGGCCAGAGCGCCGAGACCCAGCCACCGTTGCGGCCGCTCGCCCCGAACCCGACGTGCTCGGCCTCCAGCACGAGCACCTCGAGGGAGGGGTCGGCGCGCAGCAGGTAGTACGCCGTCCACAGCCCGGTGTAGCCACCGCCGACGACGACCACGTCCGCGCGCAGCGGCAGGTCGCCACCGGCGGGGACCGACGTCGAGGCCCGGGTGCCCCACCAGAGCGGCGCAGTGCCGGTGGAACCGGCCGGGCCGGAGCGCTCCGTCGGCACCGTCAGAGGTGGTTCTCGGCCTCGGTGAGCACGCTCCGCAGCCGGCGCTCGATCTCGTCGAACTCGGCCGGCCCCATGGTCAGCGGCGGGGCGAGCTGCACGACGGGGTCACCGCGGTCGTCGGCGCGGCAGTACAGGCCGGCGTCGAAGAGTGCCTTGGAGAGGAAGCCCCGCAGCAGCCGCTCGCTCTCGGCGTCGTCGAAGGTCTCGCGGGTCGCCTTGTCCTTGACCAGCTCGATGCCGTAGAAGTACCCGGCACCGCGGACGTCGCCGACGAGCGGCAGGTCGAGGAGCCGCTCGAGGGTCGCCCGGAAGGCGGGGGCGTTCTCCTTGACGTGGTCGGTGAGCCCCTCGCGGTCGAAGACGTCGAGGTTGGCCATCGCCGCGGCGCACGAGACGGGGTGCCCGCCCCACGTGTAGCCGTGCGGGAAGTAGGTCGTGCCCTTCCGGAACGGTTCGAAGAGCCGGTCGCTGGCGATCATCAGGCCGAGGGGCGCGTAGCCGCTGGTCACACCCTTGGCCGTGGTGATGATGTCCGGGACGTACCCGAAGTCGTCGCACGCGAAGAGCGAGCCGATCCGGCCGAAGGCGCAGATCGTCTCGTCGGAGACGAGGAGGACGTCGTACTCGTCGCAGATCTCGCGGACCCGCTCGAAGTAGCCGGCCGGCGGGGGGAAGCATCCGCCAGAGTTCTGGACCGGCTCGAGGAAGACGGCGGCGACGGTGTCGGGACCCTCGAACTCGATGGCCTCCGCGATCCGGTCCGCCGCCCACCGCCCGAAGGCCTTCTCGTCCTCGCGCAGGTGCTCGGGCGCGCGGTACATGTTCGTGTTCGGCACCTTGTGCGCGCCCGGGACGAGCGGCTCGAACGGCGTCTTCGCGTCCGGGATGCCGGTGATCGACAGTGCGCCCTGGGGCGTGCCGTGGTAGGCGACCGCGCGGGAGATGACCTTGTGCTTGGTCGGCTTCCCGGTCAGCTTGAAGTACTGCTTGGCCAGCTTCCAGGCGGTCTCGACCGCCTCGCCGCCGCCGGTCGTGAAGAAGACCCGGTTGAGGTCGCCGGGGGCGTGGTGGGCCAGCCGCTCGGCGAGCTCGATGGCCCGCGGGTGGGCGTAGGACCACAGCGGGAAGAAGGCCAGCTCGGCGGCCTGCTTCGCCATCGCCTCGGCGATCTCGGTGCGGCCGTGCCCGGCGTTGACGACGAACAGCCCGGCGAGGCCGTCGATGTACTCGTTGCCGCGGTCGTCCCAGACCCGCCAGCCCTCGCCGCGGGTGATGATCGGCACCGAGTGCCCGAGCCCGCCGGCCTCGCGGTCCTCGAAGACGGAGTGCCGCGTGAAGTGCATCCACAGGTGGTCGCGGGCGGCGTCCGAGTACAGGGCCCCGGTGGCGGTGTGCCGGTCCGAGCTGGGCTCCCAGACGTCGTTGGGGTCGATGCTCATCGGGTGCCCCAGTTGTAGTGCTGCTTGTTGAGCTTGAGGTAGACGAAGGTCTCCGTCGTCGTCACGCCGGGCAGCGCCCGGATGCGCTGGGTCAGCAGCTCGAGGAGGTGGTCGTCGTCCTCGCAGACCACCTCGGCGAGGACGTCGAACGAGCCGGCCGTCGTGACGACGTAGTCGACCTCCGGCATGTCGGAGAGGGCCTGGCCGAGGTCGACGAGGTCGCCGGAGGCCCGGATGCCGATCATCGCCTGGCGGCGGAAGCCGACCTGGAGCGGGTCGGTGACGGCGACGATCTGCATCACCTCGGCGTCGAGGAGCCGCTGGACCCGCTGGCGCACCGCGGCCTCGGAGAGTCCGACGGCCTTGGCGATGGCGGCGTAGGACTGCCGGCCGTCCTCCTGGAGCAGCTCGATGATGCGCTTGGCGACGTCGTCGAGCCGGACGTCGGCGGGGCGGTCGCGGTGCTGGCGTGCGGTCACGCGCCCCATCGTGTCGGGCGAGACGCCCCGAATCAAGTACCGGATGACGGATTCCGCAACTTCCATGGCACATCTCTGCAACATTCACCATGAATCGTGGACGGACCCTAGTGATTTCGCGGTCCTGCGTACTACTGTTCCGGCATCCGACGGACCCGACGTCCCCGCCCGACCTCGCGCCCCACGCCAGGACACCCTCACCGACACCGGGAGAAGCAGCGATGAGCACCCCTCGTACCCTCCGCAACTTCGTCGACGGGACCCACGTCGACGCCCGGACGGGGAGCACCACCGACGTCGTCAACCCGGCCACCGGCCAGGTCGTCGCGACCGCGCCGGTCAGCGGTGCCGAGGACGTCGACGCCGCCTACGCCGCGGCCTCGAAGGCCTTCGCGGAGTGGGGGAACACGACCCCGAGCGAGCGCCAGCAGGCCCTGCTCAAGATCGCCGACGCGCTGGAGTCGCGGGCCGAGGAGATCATCGCGCTGGAGTCGGAGAACACCGGGAAGATCAAGGCGCTCACAGCGAGCGAGGAGATCCCGCCGATGGTCGACCAGCTCCGGTTCTTCGCCGGCGCCGCCCGCGTCCTCGAGGGCAAGGCGGCGGGGGAGTACCTGGCCGGGCACACCTCGTGGATCCGTCGCGAGCCGATCGGCGTCGTCGGCCAGGTGACGCCGTGGAACTACCCGCTGCTCATGGCGGTGTGGAAGATCGCCCCGGCGCTCGCGGCGGGCAACACGGTCGTCCTCAAGCCGAGCGACACCACCCCGGAGTCCACCCTGCTCCTGGCGGAGATCGCCTCGGAGTTCCTCCCGGCCGGCACCCTCAACGTGGTCACCGGCGACCGCGACACCGGCCGGCTCGTCGTCGAGCACCCCACGCCCTCGCTCGTGGCCATCACCGGCTCGGTCCGGGCCGGTGCCGAGGTCGCCGCCAGCGCCGCGCCGCAGGTCAAGCGCGTGCACCTCGAGCTCGGCGGCAAGGCGCCGGTCGTCGTCTTCGACGACGCCGACATCGAGGCCGCGGTCGAGGGCATCGCGATCGCCGGGTACTTCAACGCCGGCCAGGACTGCACCGCCGCCACCCGCGTCCTCGCCGCGCCCCGCATCCACGACGACTTCGTCGCCGCCCTCGCCGACTACGCGAAGGGCTCGGCGCCGGTCGGTCTCCCGGACGACGCCGACGCCCTGTTCGGGCCGGTGAACAACGCGAACCAGCTCGAGCGGGTCTCCGGGTTCATCGAGCGGCTGCCGTCGCACGCGACGGTCGCCGCGGGGGGCAACCGGGTGTCCTCGCTCGGTGACGGGTTCTACCTCGAGCCCACCGTCGTCTCCGGTCTGCACCAGGACGACGAGGCCGTGCAGAACGAGATCTTCGGGCCGGTCATCACCGTCCAGCGCTTCACCGACGAGGCCGAGGCCGTGGCCTGGGCCAACGGGGTCGAGTACGGCCTCGCCTCCTCGGTGTGGACCAAGGATTTCGGCCGTGCGATGCGCATGTCGAAGGCCCTCGACTTCGGCTGCGTGTGGATCAACACCCACATCCCGCTCGTCGCCGAGATGCCGCACGGCGGCTACAAGAAGTCCGGGTACGGCAAGGACCTGTCGATGTACGGCTTCGAGGACTACACCCGCGTCAAGCACGTCATGGCCAACATCGAGAGCTGAGCTCGGCACCGCCCCGACCCCAGAGCATTTCCCGTCCCGTCCTGAACCACCACGAGGAGCCTTCCGATGGCCGAGCGCCAGACCCCCGACCTGACCTCCCTGCCGATGCGTGCCGCCCTGGCCCGCGGGCTGACGACCCGCCGTTCGGTGATGACCGGCGCCCTCGGCATCGGCGCCACGATGGCCCTGGCGGCGTGCGGCAGCGCGGGCACCAAGGCCACCTCGAGCGGGGGCGCGAGCCCCACCGCGAAGGCCGCGAAGGACATGAGCGACACCGAGAAGCTCGTCAACTGGTCGAACTGGCCCGAGTACATCGACGTCGCGGAGAGCGGTGGCGGCCACCCCTCCCTCGAGGAGTTCACCAAGAAGTTCGGCATCAAGGTGAACTACACCGAGGACTACAACGACAACGACGAGTTCTACGCGAAGGTCCGGCCGCTCCTCGCGGCCGGCCAGGACACCGGGCGCGACACCTGGTGCAGCACCGACTGGATGGTCGCCCGGCTGATCCGGCAGGGCTACGTCCAGCCGTTCGACCTCGCGAACATCCCCAACCACGGCAACGTCGACTCCTCGCTGCTCAACGTCGAGTTCGACCCCGGCCGCAAGTTCTCGCTGCCCTGGCAGAGCGGTTTCGCCGGCATCGCCTACAACCCGAAGGCGACCGGCGGGAAGAAGATCGAGACCGTCGACCAGCTGCTCACCGACCCCTCGCTCAAGGGCAAGGTGACCCTCCTGACCGAGATGCGCGACACGGTCGGTCTCGTCATGATGGCCATGGGCAAGGACATCGCGAAGTTCACCGACGCCGACTTCATGTCCGCGATCGACGAGATCAAGAAGGCCAAGGAGGCCGGCCAGATCAAGGGCTTCACCGGGAACGAGTACACGAAGCCGCTGGCCTCGGGTGACACGGCCGCCTGCATCGCCTGGACCGGTGACGTCGTCCAGCTCCAGGCCGACAACCCGAGCCTGGGCTACGTCCTCCCGGAGACCGGCTGCACCCTCTGGTCGGACAACTTCGTCATCCCGGCGCTGGCCAAGCACAAGAAGAACGCCGAGATCCTCATCAACTACTACTACGAGCCGGCCGTCATGGCCCAGGTCGTCGACTACGTGAACTACATCTCCCCGGTGCAGAACACCAAGGAGATCCTCACCAAGAGCGACCCGTCGGTCGCCGACAACCAGCTGATCTTCCCCAGCGAGGCGACCCTCTCGCGGGCGCACGTCTTCCGGGGGCTCTCGGAGGCCGAGGAGGCCAAGTACAACCAGGCGTTCCAGAGCGTGGTGACGGGCTGAGATGGCCGACCACGGTCCCGGGGACCTCCGCCTCACCGAGGTCACCAAGTCGTTCGAGAGGTTCACCGCGGTCGACGACATCTCGCTGACGATCCCGCAGGGGTCCTTCTTCGCACTGCTCGGACCGTCCGGATGCGGGAAGACCACGACCCTGCGGATGGTCGCCGGCCTCGAGCAGCCGACGCGGGGCAGCATCCACATCGGCGACGTCGACGTCACGGCCCTCAAGCCCTACCAGCGCAACGTCAACACCGTCTTCCAGTCCTACGCGCTCTTCCCGCACCTGAACATCATCGACAACGTCGCGTTCGGCCTGCGCCAGCGCAAGGACGCCGACTGGAAGCGCAAGGCGCAGGAGGCCCTCGACCTCGTCGAGCTCGGGCACACGGCGCGCAAGCGACCGCCACAGCTCTCGGGAGGCATGCAGCAGCGGGTCGCGCTGGCGCGGGCGCTGGTCAACCGACCCGACGTCCTCCTCCTCGACGAGCCACTGGGTGCCCTGGACCTCAAGCTGCGCCGACAGATGCAGATCGAGCTCAAGCGGATCCAGTCCGAGGTGGGCCTCACGTTCATCCACGTCACCCACGACCAGGAGGAGGCCATGACCATGGCCGACACCATCGCGGTGATGAACGCGGGGCGGATCGAGCAGCTGGCCGACCCCACCACCCTGTACGAGAAGCCGGCGTCGACCTTCGTCGCCAACTTCCTCGGGCAGAGCAACCTGCTGCCGGCGCAGGTTGCCGGCGACCCCACCGACGGGCTCGCCACGGTCCGGACCCAGGACGGCGACGACCTCGTGGTCGCGGCCGAGCACCTCCCGGCCGGTATCCGCGAGGTGTGGGTGGGCGTCCGTCCGGAGAAGCTGCGCCTCGGTGGGGATGGACGCAACCAGCTGCGCGGGGTCGTCACCGACGCGTCGTTCACCGGCGTCGCGACGCAGTACCTCGTGCGCCTCCCGTGGGACAAGGAGGTCGTGGTCGTCCAGCAGAACGACGGGTCCGGCAAGCTGCCGGTCGGTGAGAACGTCACCGTGTCCTGGGAGGCCGGCCAGGAGTTCATCCTCGACCAGCGACAGGACGCCGACGCCGGCGCGGAGATCGACGATGAGTGAGGCGCTGGCGACGGGCGGACCGCCGGCCCGGCGCGCTCGCCGCAACTGGGTGCCCTACGCCCTCCTGGCGCCGGGGCTGCTCTGGCTCATCGTCTTCTTCGCCGTCCCGACGCTCTCGCTCGTCTCGCAGTCGCTGCAGACCGGTGACGTCTACAACGGGTACGTCCTGACGTGGAACGTCCAGACCTACGTCGACGCGCTCAGCACCTACTGGCCGCAGATGGTGCGGTCGCTGGTCTACGCGGGCCTCGCCACGGTCTTCACCCTGCTGCTCGGCTACCCCCTCGCGTGGTTCATCGCGCACCGGTCCGGGAGGTTCAAGAACGTCCTCCTCGTGCTGGTCGTCGCGCCGTTCTTCACCTCCTTCCTCATCCGCACGCTGGCCTGGCAGACGATCCTGGGCAACGGGGGGCTGCTGGAGTCGACGATGAGCTGGCTGCACCTCACCTGGCTGCTCCACGGCTTCGAGTCCTTCCTCGGCCTGGTCAACCTCGGCACCGGCAACCAGCTCCTGTACACGCCGTTCGCGGTCGTCTCGGGACTCACCTACAACTTCCTGCCGTTCATGGTCCTCCCGCTGTACGCCAACATCGAGCGGCTCGACCTGCGCCTCGTCGAGGCCGCCTCGGACCTCTACGCCACCCCGTTCCACGCCTTCCGCCGGGTCATCTGGCCGCTCTCGCTCCCCGGCGTCGTGGCCGGCACGCTGCTCACGTTCATCCCGGCCGCGGGCGACTACATCAACTCGGTGCTGCTCGGCAGCACCCAGACGGTGATGATCGGCCAGGTCATCGACAGCCAGTTCCTCCGGGTCCTCAACTACCCGCTGGCGGCGGCGCTCTCGGTGGTGCTCATGGCGGTCATCATCGGTCTGGTCATGGCCTACGTCCGCCGCGCGGGAACCGAGGAGCTGGTCTGACGTGACCTGGATCCGCCGTCACCTCGTCATCGTCATCGGCCTGCTCGTCATGGCCTACATCCTGCTGCCGAACCTCGTCGTCCTCGCGTACTCGTTCAACAAGCCGAACGGGCGGCTCAACATCACCTGGCAGCAGTTCTCGCTCGACGCGTGGCTGCACCCGTGCAACAGCCCGGGGATCTGCACGTCGGTGGGCCTGAGCCTGAAGATCGGGATCATCGCCTCCCTGACCGCCACGGTGCTCGGCACGCTCGTGGCGTTCGCGCTCGGTCGACACCGCTTCCGCGGCCGCGCGGGGACCAACCTGCTGATCTTCATGCCGATGGCCACCCCGGAGGTGGTCATGGGGTCCTCGCTGCTCACCCTGTTCATCGCCCTCGGCGTCGGCACCGGACAGACGACGATCCTCATCGCCCACATCATGTTCTGCCTCAGCTTCGTCGTGGTCACCGTCAAGGCGCGCATCGCGTCGCTCGACCCGCGCCTCGAGGAGGCGGCCGCCGACCTGTACGCGAACCCCCTTCAGGCCTTCCGGCGGGTGACGTTCCCGCTCGTCGCGCCCGGGATCGCGGCGGGGGCCATGCTCGCCTTCTCGTTGAGCTTCGACGACTACATCATCACCAACTTCAACGCGAGCCCCAGCTCGGTCACCTTCCCCATGTACATCTGGGGTGCCGCCCAGCGAGGGGTCCCGGTGCAGGTCAACGTGATCGGCTCGATCATGTTCCTGGGCGCGGTGGCCTTCGTCGCGTTCGGCCAGGTGCTCGCCTCGAGGCGGGAGCGCGCCGGCACGGCGTGATCCCGCACCTCCTCACCTCCGTCCCACAGCACGGAGGGCCCGACGCCGTGCATCGGCGTACAGCCAGAAGGGAACCTGCTGCCCATGCGAGTCCTCATGATCGGGGCGGGCGGTGTCGGTGACGCCGCCGCCCGCATCGCCGCCGACCGCGACTTCTTCGAGGCCTGGGTGGTCGCCGACCACGACGTCTCCCGGGCCGAGCGCACCGTGGCGGCCGCCACCGGGCGCCGGGCCGGCGAGGCGCGGTTCACGGCCGCCCGGGTCGACGCCTCGGACGCCACCGCGGTCGCGGCGCTCGTGCGCGAGGTCGGCGCCACGCACGTCCTCAACGCGGTCGACCCGCGCTTCGTCGTGCCCGTCTTCGAGGGGAGCCGGGCCGGTGGGGCCGACTACCTCGACATGGCGATGAGCCTGTCGCGCCGGCACCCGGAGCAGCCCTACGCGAAGGTCGGCGTCAAGCTCGGCGACGAGCAGTTCGCGCAGGCGGGGGAGTGGGAGGCCGAGGGCCGGCTGGCGCTCGTCGGCATCGGGGTCGAGCCGGGCCTCTCGGACGTCTTCGCGCGGTACGCGGCCGACCACCTCTTCTCCGAGATCGACGAGCTCGGCACGCGCGACGGCGCGAACCTCGTGATCCGCGACGAGGACGGGAACGAGGTCTTCGCCCCGGGCTTCTCGATGTGGACGATCATCGAGGAGTGCCTCAACCCGCCGGTCGTGTGGGAGAAGGAGCGGTCCGGCGACCCGGACGGCGGCTGGTCCACGCTGCCGCCGTTCAGCGAGCCGGAGGTGTTCGAGTTCCCCGAGGGCATCGGCCCGGTCGAGTGCGTGCACGTCGAGCACGAGGAGGTGCTCCTCATGCCGCGGTGGGTCGACGCGAAGCGGGTCACCTTCAAGTACGGCCTCGGCGAGGAGATGATCACCATCCTCCGGACGCTGCACACCCTCGGCCTCGACCGCACCGAGCCGGTCACCGTCAAGGGCGTCGAGGTGAGCCCCCGCGACGTCGTCGCCGCCGTCCTCCCGGACCCGCTGACCATCGGTCCGCGGATGGAGGGCAGGACGTGTGCCGGCCTGTGGGTCACCGGGACCGGCAAGGACGGCCGGCCGCGGCGGACCTACCTCTACCACGTGTCCGACAACGCGGACACGATGCGCGAATACGAGGCCCAGTGCGTCGTCTGGCAGACCGCGGTCAACCCCGTCGTCGCCCTCGAGCTGCTCGCCACCGGCACGTGGTCCGGGGCCGGGGTGCTCGGGCCGGAGGCGTTCGACGCCGTGCCCTTCCTCGACCTGCTCGCCGCGCCGAAGCCTGCCGGGTACGGCTCGCCGTGGGGCCTCGAGGACCGCTGAACCCGTTCGTGCGAAAGGATCGCCCCATGGCAACCACCCAGAAGGCACTGCTCGAGTCGGTCCCGACCGGGCTGCTCGTCGGCGGCTCGTGGCGCGAGGCGAGCGGCGGGGAGCGCTTCGAGGTCCACGACCCCGCCACCGGCGCGACGCTCGCCACCTGCGCGGACGGGACGCCCGAGGACGGTCTGGCCGCGCTCGCGGCCGCCGCCGACGCCCAGGCGTCCTGGGCGGCCACCCCGCCGCGCGACCGCGGCGAGATCCTCCGCCGGGCCTTCGAGACGGTCACCGCCCGCGCCGACGAGTTCGCGATGCTCATGACCCTCGAGATGGGCAAGACGCTCGCCGAGGCGAAGGGCGAGGTCACCTACGGCGCCGAGTTCTTCCGGTGGTTCTCCGAGGAGGCGGTGCGCATCCACGGCCGGTACTCGGTGGCCCCGAACGGCGCGACCCGGCTGCTGACGATGGCCCAGCCGGTCGGGCCCACGCTCATGATCACGCCGTGGAACTTCCCGCTCGCGATGGGCACCCGCAAGATCGGCCCGGCCATCGCGGCGGGCTGCACGATGGTCGTCAAGCCCGCCCACGAGACGCCCCTCAGCATGCTCCTGCTCGCCCGGGTCCTCGAGGAGGCCGGCCTGCCGGACGGGGTCCTCAACGTCGTGACCACGACGCACTCCGGCGCCGTCTGCGAGCCGGTCATCCGCGACCCGCGGCTGCGCAAGCTGACCTTCACCGGCTCGACCGCGGTCGGCAAGAAGCTCGTCGAGCAGTCCGCCGAGCAGCTGCTGCGGCTCTCGATGGAGCTCGGCGGCAACGCGCCCTTCATCGTCTTCGAGGACGCCGACGTCGACGCGGCCGTCGAGGGCGCGATGCTCGCCAAGATGCGCAACATCGGCGAGGCGTGCACCGCGGCCAACCGCTTCTTCGTCCACGACGCCGTCGCCGACGAGTTCTCGAGCAAGCTCGCCGCCCGGATGGGCGCGCTCACCGTCGGCAAGGGCACGAAGAAGGGCGTCGACGTCGGCCCCCTCATCACCCCGACGGCGCGCGACGGGGTCCATGAGCTCGTCGAGGACGCCGTCGGCCGCGGCGCCACCGTCCTCACCGGCGGCGCCCCCGTCCCCGGCCGCGGCAACTTCTACGCCCCGACCGTCCTCACCGAGGTCCCGGCCGGCGCGCGCTGCCTCACCGAGGAGATCTTCGGACCGGTCGCCCCGGTGTGCACCTTCGCCACCGAGGAGGAGGCGGTCCAGCGCGCCAACGCCACCGAGTACGGCCTCGTCGGCTACGTCTTCACCCGCGACAACGCCCGCGTCCTGCGGGTCGCCGAGGCGCTGGAGTTCGGGATGGTCGGGGTCAACACCGGCATCGTCTCCAACCCCGCGGCGCCGTTCGGCGGGGTCAAGCAGTCCGGGTTCGGCCGCGAGGGCGGGTTCGAGGGCATCGAGGAGTACCTCGAGGTCAAGTACGTCGGCATCGCCACCTAGTCCCCGCGCCCTCGGCCGAAGGGACAGGATCGCCCCCAACGGCGTGCGCCGGGTGGGGCGGGAGTGCTCCACTGGGCCCATGAGCCGGGCCCGCCACACCGAACGCCCGGACCGCCACCGGTCCGTGCGCTCCTTCCTCGACGACACCGACGAGGCGCTCCGCCTGGGCGCCCGACCCGGAGCGACGGTCTGGCCGACCGGGTTCGACCTGCTCGACACGACCTTCGGCGGCGGCCTGCGCTCCGGAGAGCTCGTCCTCCTCGCCGGCACCGAGGGCGCCGGCAAGACGACCTTCGCGATGCAGGTGATGCGCAACGCGGTCGCCACCGGCCGGCACGCCGTCGTCTTCTCGTTCGAGCTGACCGCGGCGTCGCTCATCCAGCGCCTCCTCGGGCTCGAGGCCGCGACCGCCGCCGAGGAGTACGAGGACCCGATGAACCCGCCCGCCGGGGTCCGCGACTTCCGGGCCGTGCTCGAGGCCGAGGACCCGGACCGCCGTGGGCTGGGCGCCGCGATGCGCGCGCTGACCGGCGGCCAGGACGCCCTCATGGCCATCGAGCGCTACTCGGACCGGCTGCACATCGTCGAGGCCAACCGGCTGACGACGATGACGCAGGTCGCGAACACCGTCGCCGCCATCGCGGACGAGACCGGCGAGCCGCCGATCGTCCTCGTCGACTACCTCCAGAAGATCCCGGTCGACGGCATCGAGGGCACCGCGGACGAGACCACCCGGGTGACCTACGTCGTCGAGACCCTCAAGGAGCTCGCGATGGAGCTCGAGTGCCCGGTCGTCGCCATCACCGCGGCCGACCGCGAGGGCCTCGGCGCCGGGCACCGGATGCGCACCCGCGACCTGCGCGGCTCGAGCGCTCTCGCCTACGAGGCCGACATCGTGCTCATCCTCCAGACCAAGGAGAACATCGTCGCCCGCGAGCACCTCACGTACGACCTCAACGCGGCGAAGATCTACCGGCGCTGGGTCGTCATCTCGGTCGAGAAGAACCGCTTCGGCGGCGGGCAGGTCGAGCTGGAGGTCGAGAAGGACTTCGAGCACGGCCGGTACCGCCCGCACGTCCGGGTCGTCTCCGAGCGCCTCATCGAGGAGCGCGTCTTCACCACGTGAGCGATGAGGCAGGATGGCGAGGCGTGAGCCCCCGCACCGTCGCCGTCCTCGGGTCCACCGGATCGATCGGCACCCAGGCCCTCGAGGTCGTCGCCGCCCACCCCGACCGGTTCCGTGTCGTTGCGCTGTCCGCCGGCGGCAACACCGCGCTGCTCGCCGAGCAGGCCGCCGCCACGCGCGCGCCGCTCGTCGCGGCCGCTCGGGGGAGCGCCGAGGAGCTGCGGGCCGCCCTGGCCGCCGCGTCCGGCGACCCCGGCCACCGGCCCGAGGTCGTCGTCGGCGACGACGCAGCGACCGTCGCGGCCTCGTGCGGAGCCGACGTCGTCCTCAACGGCGTGACCGGGGCGATCGGCCTGCGGCCCACCCTCGCGGCCCTCGCCGCCGGCTCCACCCTGGCGCTGGCCAACAAGGAGTCGCTCATCGTCGGCGGC
>JACXUW010000484.1 GCA_014763705.1 Micrococcales bacterium
GCAGCCCCACATCCGGCAGGTGCCGTCCCTGCTCCTGACGAAGTCGGCGATCGCACGGGTGGGCCGGTAGGCGTTCGTGGTCAGGGAGGCCAGGGTGCCCGTCTCGGCGTCGAGCACGGCCCGGGCCACCTCCAGCGGGAGGGTCTTGAGGAGGTTGGCCATCGTCGCCGCATCGACCCAGCCGACATTCGGCAGCTGGGCACCGGAGACCCAGGACCCCGGCCCGAGCGGGGCCATGACGGTGGTGAGGTCACCGGTCAGCTCGGGCGGCTCTTCGACCCAGGAGAGCTCCTCGCGGCTCGCGGAGTCGAGGTCGGCGTACCGGGTCACCTCACCGGTGACCGAGTCGATGACGGTGTCGTCGTCGTCCCACACGACCCGGAACCGCTCCCCGGTCACGGGTTGCGGGGTGGACTGGTCGGTGACGACCGGCACCCCGAGCGTCACCCGCGCCGAGACGGTCACGTTCCGCAGGACCAGGTCGGCCAGCGCATCCGCGCGCGCCTCCGGCACGGACAGGTCGCTGTCGAGGTCGCGGTACTGCCCGGCCAGCTCCTCCACCGCCGACCACATCGCGGCACTGGTGGCGGTCGGGAGCGAACCGAACCAGTCGGTCAACCCGTCCACCCCCGCCCGGACCTCCACGCACCGACCCCGCCGAGTGGTCGCGGCGTGCGCGGCGACCTGGTCGGCCGCCACCCGCGCCGCGACCCGCCGCGCCTCCGACGTCACGCGGGCCGGGTCCATCGACCCCAGCCGCCCCGCCAGCTCGGCATCCACCCGGCCACACGCCTCGACGTCCAACCCGGCGCACGCGTCGACGATCTTCTGCGCGTTCGCACCGGCGACCTCACCACCGAGGACCAGCTCGCGGACTTGGGGGAAGCGCTCCGCCAGCGCCGCGCCGAGCGCGGCCTTGCGACCGGCCAGCCCCTCGGTCAGCCCGGTCACCAGCGACATCTCCGTGGCCGCCATCGCGTCGACGAACCCGACCGGGTGGACCCGCTCCCACGGACCGGACTCCCGCAACGTCGTCTCCACGCGCACCCCGAAGGCCGCCGCGATCCCCTGCGCGCCCTCGGCCGCGTTCACCAGACCCTGCAGCTCACCCGCGACCTCGAACGCGTCCGTCATCGACAGCCCGAGACCACCCTCGGCCAGCTCACGACCCAGCCGCGAACACTCCTCGCGGAGTACCGCGATGCGGCTGCTGAGCTGCCCCCTGTCCATGCCCCCAGCCTACCGGGACCACGGACACCCCTCCCCCGCCATCCACAGGCAACGCGCTGCGGCACAACGGACTTCGTCATAATCGCCCTATCCATCACACACCGAGCATGCCGAGCGTCGCCGGGTCCTCCTCGCCGCCGAAGTACTGCTCCAGCACCACCCGGAACGGCCCGTCACAACCCTTCCCCGCCGCCGCCGCGAACAGGGTCATCGACGAGCGGAGCTTGACCGCGTCGATGCCGCCGAGCACGGCGACGGGGTCCGATCCCCCCAGCGCCAGCAACGCCTCGACGCACTCCGCCAGCCGCGGCCCGAGCACCGGGTGCTCCAGGTACGCCCGCGCCTCGGCGAGGCCACGCACCCCGAACCACTGCGCCGTCGCGCTGCGCCCGAGCCCGGCCACCTGGGGGAACACGAACCACATCCAGTGCGAGCGCTTCCGCCCGGCGCGCAGCTCGGCCAGGGCCGTCTCGTACACGCCGCCCGCGTCCTGTGCGGCGACGAAGCGGGACAGGTCGCGGGCGTCCGAGGCGGCCATCGTCACCGCTCAGTACTCCGGCACCGACGCGTCGACCTCGCGCGACCAGGCGAGGATGCCGCCGGGCACGTCCCACGCGTCGACGCCTCGCGCGCGCAGCAGGTCGACCGCCTCGGCCGAGCGCGCCCCCGACTTGCAGTGCACGACGACCCGCCCCGCGGCACCCGGCACGACCGCGCCGGAGCGGACCTCCCCGACCGGGAGCAGCACCGACCCGGGGATCTCCGCGACGTCACGCTCCCCCGGCTCCCGCACGTCGAGAAGGACGAAGTCCGCCCGGCCGGCGGCCCGCGCGGAGAGCATCCCCGCCAGCTCGACGACCGACACCTCCGGGCGGGCAGCAGACTCGGGAATGGTTGCGGTGCAAGCGTCTTCGCGCTCGGTCGCCCACCCGAGCGGCCGGGTGGCATCTGCCCCCGCACCACACACCCGGCACCCGGGGTCGCGCCGCACCGGCACGGTGTCCCAGGACTGCCGGAGCGCGTCGTGCACGAGCAGCCGGCCGACGAGCACGTCCCCCACGCCGGTGACGAGCTTGACCGCCTCGGTCGCCATGACCGACCCGACGGAGGCGCACACCGCGCCGAGGACCCCGCCGACCGCGCACGACGGCACGGCGCCCGCGGGCGGCTGGGCCGGGAAGACGCAGGCGTAGCAGGGGCCCTC